>JAGGXG010000026.1 GCA_021163175.1 Thermoplasmata archaeon | reverse complement strand
TCTCGCCCGCCGCCAGCAGCCCCCAGTTTTCCGGGCCTTCGTGCCCATATTTTATGTCTATTACGCGGAGGAAAAAGATTGCCTCGCTTTCTTCATCTTCTGCAACCAGAATTTCTCCTATTTTTATATCTTCATTGTAGCTGAATCGAAAGGCGATCTCACCCACACTTTTTCCTATGATGCTTCCAAGCATTTTCTCACACCATATATTCATGATAGTCATAAAAAATGTTTTCCCATTCTTCATCGCTTATCCTTGCATTTTCTTTTATCCTGTTTTTTATATAATCTGCTTCCTCCTTTTTTATTTCCACGATTCTATGAGCAATTGCAAGAGGGTAAGGATAGCCGATATTTCCAATTTCATTGCATAATGATGCAATCTTTTCCATCTTTTCTTTTACCTCGCCTATTGCATCGACTCTAAAAGCAAATCTTGCATAAGGATGGAATTTTGCTGCGTATGTTGTCTCGTTGATTCTATAAAACCATCTTTTAGCTGGCAGCAATGTGTCACCATATTTTTTTATTAAATAAAGCAATGGCACGCTACCATGTTTCAATCCAGATTTTTTACTTATGCCCACTACATTGTCTTTTAGCTCTTTTGGCACGCCATCAATCAAAATTAACTCTGCATTTAATTTTCCCGCCAGCTCCATCTCCATTGCTTCTCTTATCTCATCTATTTTGCTTTCCTCTTCAACAATCTCTATTGAAGGTTCAAAAACCTTCTTTTTTATCTCTCCGCCCTTTACAATAACATATCCTGTCCTTACCAAAAAAACAAAAAAGTTGCCAGCATCCAATATTTTCATGCTGCTTCCATCTATGGCTGCGATACTTTCTGCCACTTCAACACCAAATTCAGTAAAGCCAGATGCATCGAAGCTTTCTTTTGATTTTGCAATTTTTTCAATGAACTTTGCAGCCTCTTCCAAATCCATGATGTTATAGGCATGAGATAATATAATGTTATCTGAAATGAAAAAATGAGGCAGCAGAAAACTTTAAAATAAAAATTGCATATAATTTCAGGAGGCGGTAAAAACGAAAAGAAGGATGTGTGCTGCTCTTCTTCTGATTTTGGGTATTTTGATTGCTGGAGTTGTTGTAACAGAAATGAAAAATGGATTCGATATAAGCAAGGTGGAGGCGCAGCAAGGAGAAACAGAGATACTGAGCATAGGAGAAAAAAATGGAAATCAATTTGCTAGACATGAAGATAACAGATATGATGGAACAAACGAAAGTGATCCTTATCACGAGGATAGAATAAATGGCTTTCCTATTCCACCAGATGTGGATGTGACATATCTCAACATACCAGATCCAACACGCCCACACGACACATCTGAAACAGATGTTGTTGCAACTGTAACAAACTGGGATGATGCACCACATGAAGTGAAAATATTCTTACAGGTATACAAGGCGATAAAACCAGATCCAGCCAAGCAATGGTGCGATGATATGGAATGCGCATATACAGACTGGTGTACTATGGATTATGATGGCGATAGCGACACATGGGCATTGAGTGATGCAAGAGCTCATTCTGGCAATTATAGCTGGCATTGTTCTCGTGTGAATAATGTTGGATATGGAGGAAATGAGCAGGATTGGTTAATTAGCCCAGTAATAACAATACCATATGATGTTTCGATGGCATGGTTGAATTTCTCAGCATGGGTACAAGGCGAGATGAATCAGTTCTATCTAGGCTATTATGAATTCACTGATTACTTGGAAGTATATGCAAATGTTAGTGGAACAGGATGGCAACCTCTGATAATGATAGAAAACACAGATGGAAATTGGAAACATCCGGAAGAGCTTAGTGCATATACAGAAGCTTTATTTTATGTAGCAAAAGACAAGGATCTGGGTCTGAAATTATCAGCTACAGGTGGAGATACTGTTCAATTTGCTTTTGTATGGCATAGTAATGAGGCATGCTCCCATGAAGGAGCATGGATAGATGATGTATGCTTGCTTGTGCAGCATGGAAACATGCAGCCATTGGTATGGCAGGAATACAAACCAGTAACTGGAACATTTCATTTGGATGCATTTAATGCTACTAACATAACAACATTCCAGAAAGAAGTTAGGTTCCATCTGCCATTTACACCAGAGGATAATGCAATATACTTCTTCGAAGTGTACTCAGAGCTTACCGATGCAGAGGATGTAGATGGGCACTATGATTTCAATGGAGATTATAAGACAGATGCAAAAACAGGAGCAGCATATTGGAATCCATACAATGGCGTTAATGAGAGCATATACTTTGGAATATTGCATGATGCAGCAGCTTTGCGTGTTGAAGTGCCTTCTGAGTTAGTGTTTGGAAACTCTTTAATGGCACCAGCACAAGTTCCAATAAACGTCACAGTTAAAAATAGTGGAACTGTTACTGAAATGATATCTGTAAGAGTTGCTGTAAGAGAAAAAATAAGAATATTAGAAAATGGTTCATATGTGTATTATCCTGGCCCGATTGTATGGATGAGCGATCCATACTATGTTATAATTAGCCCAAATGATGCCAAAACTATCAATTTTATTTGGAATGCAGACAGATGTGGTGAATTTATTATAGATGGTTATACTGAATTAGAGGGCGATTGGAACACTGGAACAACATGGGACAATGACCATGCATATAATGTGACAAGTGTGTATTCCATTATATATAGTAATGATAGGGAACAGGATGTGAGCGATAATTTTACGATTATATTGGACACTCTTGGATCATATCACGTAGAGTTGATGTATTGGGAAAACTATACCTTTTCAGATAATACTTATGGTATTGTATATGTAAGTGGGGATGGAGGAAAAATATGGGAGGAAATTGGAAGAACCCTTAATGATAACTCGGAAGAATGGATCAGGCACATAATAAAACTTGATCCATATTTGCCAAATGATCAATTGCTTATAAGATTCTCATTGTCAAATACAACAGGAACAAATATTTGGCAAATTGATGACATAGTTATAAGAGCTTGGAAGGATTATGTTGCACCAACAACAACTGCAATACTTGATCCTCCTTTACCGAACGGATGCAATGGTTGGTATACAAGCCCAGTTACAGTAACATTGGTAGCAAAAGATAATATTGAAGTTGATGCAACATATTACAGCATTGACGGCGGTTCATGGTTCGAATACACAGCACCATTCACAATAAATATCGATGGTCATCATGTAATAGATTACTATAGTGTTGACACTGTTGGAAATGTTGAGACAACGCACACCGTAAGCTTTAAAATGGATACAACACCTCCAACTGCAGATTTTTCATATTATCCAGCAAATCCAACTATATATGATATTATTCATTTTACAGATTCATCTACGGGGGCAGTATCATGGCACTGGGATTTTGGAGATGGAACAACCATTAACGTAAGAAATCCAATACATAAATATACGAAAACAGGAACCTTCAACATCATATTGACAGTCGAAGACGATGCAGGAAACAGAGACAGTATAAGTAAGAAAATAAGGGTGATATCTCCAACATTCGTAAACATAACACCATGCTGGCAGCAGGTTAATGTAAACGATACATTCACTGTGAATGTAACGATAGATCCTTCTGTTGGTATAGCTGGTGTTCAATTTGATCTGTCATTCAATGCTAGTTTGCTCGAGGTAATAAAAGTGGAGATGGGAGATTTATTCAGTGGATATGATGTATTCTTTAGTAATGGAAGCATTGACAATGTAAATGGAAAAATAAATGATATGTATGGTATAATAATAATGCCCGGTGGAAATGTAAGCCATGCTGGAACCTTTGCTCGAATAACATTCAAAGCAAAGAAAGAAGGCGTATCATATCTAAATCTTTCAGATGTTACTGTTGGAGATGCAAATGCTACTGCTGTTGCTATCGAAATATACAATGGAAGTGTTGAAATTGCATCTCATCCATGGGATTTAAATCATGATGATGCTGTAAACATTCTTGATTTAATTATGATTGCACAACATTTTGGCAGCCGTGAAGGCGAGGCTGGTTATGATGCAAGCGTAGATTTAAACAATGATGGTGAGATAAATATTCTCGATTTAATCATCGTTGCCATGCACTTTGAAGAACACTACTAAACAACTAACAAGCTTCGGATTTGTCCTTCAAATTGGGCACTCACGGAGATAAATAATACTATGTCACATGCTCTCCTATTGTTCCTGCATTGATAGCAAGAGGCATGTTCCAGCTATAAGCGGGGCTCCATACATGCAATGTTGGATCTCCAAAGTAACATATATTTTCTGAAACATCCCACCACCATTCTTTTGTTAGATAGCCTATTCCAACATGCTCCATGGATTTTGAATATGCCTCTCCTGCTGAATATCCTAAAGCGAGATAACGTGCAAACATCTCAACGGCAAAATTTGCATACCATGATGTGAGCCATGGATCTATTATCTGAAATACGCTTCCATGCCTTATCATTGTTAAATGAAGATATGTTGAGGAAATATAGCAGGAAATGCCTGCATTTATTCCGCATGAATGCAAGTTCTTCAATGCTTCATCGAAATCGTAGCCATTTTTTATCTCGGTTTCAACCTGCTGGAATATTGCAATAACAACGCCATCCGGATGCAGGGCAGAGTGCAAATCCCAGCCAAACCATTTATCCATTACCATTACATCCGGATTTTCTGTGCATCCAGTCTGGAAAATTTGGGTTTGTTTTCCAGCCATTCCCCATCTGAACAAAGCCTGCCTTAGTAAACCGAATTCATAACCACGCCATGGGTTTGGTTCAGTGGTTATTTTCTTATTTTCAATTATTTTCCATATAATTGGCACATCTTTAAGCATATACATCATTTTACTCCAGTTGGCATTGGGATCCCAGAAGCCAACGCCTCCCGAATTCCCGTGACCAGCGTGCATTCCTTCAAACCACATTATTACTCCCTGATTTAAGTTATCCATTGTTGCCGAAAAATTCGTGGAAAATGCCACGCTGTAGCCAAGCTTCTTTAAATAAAATGGCGTAACTTCGGAAGTACTTATATCTGGCCAGTATGCTCCAATTTTATCTGTTACTCCTTCATCTATTGGATTTGGAGAAGGCGTATCATAGGGCGTGATGCCATCTCTTGTGGTATATTTACAGCCCCAGTATTTGCTCGCCTCCTTATTAAATTCATGGCAATAGGAAACCCATGTATTCAAAACAGGATATGAAAAATTCTCCTTCATACTCGGCTTTATTATCTTGAATCTTCCTGCAAATCCACGTTGCGATATACTTCCATTTATTAGCTCAACGTTTCCTTTCAAAGCTGGATTCACAAATATCATGGCAGGATAAAAAACGCTCCTCGCCACCCAGTAACTTGCATCGGCAGGTGTGCCCAAAATGCGGCCAGGATTTGCCTTTCCAACGAATGCACGATCCCATCCTATGCCTATATCGAATTGCCCGGCTATCGTTATAATATCTTCATTGCCCTCTCTCTCATATCCATGGGAAGCGAGAAAATTATATACTTGCGAAGCCATCAAATACATGCATCCTGGAGGCGGAGGCTCCCTCGCCAGGCTGTCGCGCCTCCAAAAATCCGTTATCCAGCTTGCGGAATTGCTCAATGGCTCATGCTCATCTACAATCAAACTTGGCACTTCATGGAAAGCCGCCATGTAGGCAGCTGGGCCAATATACAAAGCTCTTTCTTTGTCACCATGCGGCTTTAGCTCTTCAGTGAGCCAGTATGTCCATGGGCTTGTTGTCGTGAAAACAATAACATTCTTCCCGCTCGTTTCCATTATTTTTTGATAGCTTTCTTCCACCCCATAATTTTCGAATTCATAACCATTAAATGGATTGTTTTCCAGACCAATGCCTATAACTTTCTTCACCCCAAGTCTTTCCATCGCATTTTTTGTCGGCTTTGGAACACCATCTGGAGAGATATATAGTAATGGAGCATCCATCAAACTCGCCAGCACCGCAGCCTGAGATGCCGCTGCAAATGAATGTGTTTGCATGCTTCCAACATTTTGCCATTCATACCTTACATCAAAATTTGCATTCGTTTCATTTTTAAGGAATATGCAAATGGAATAGTTTCCAGTTCCAAGCTCAGGAATAGATATGCTGATATTTCCATTTCCATAATATGGCTCATATGGAATTCCATTTGAAATCAATGCAACACCAAAAGATATGTTTTCGCTGCATCTCACATCTATGCTAACATTTCTTGCTTTGAATTCTATGGAGGGCAATTCATAAACTCCACCAGAATAAAGAGAAATATTCACCTCGTAATATCTTTTTGGCTCGCTTTCAATAAAATCATTTAAATCTTCAGTAGGCATATTTGTTAAGCCAACTTTCCATTTTCCATAATTGAAAATGTAGGATGAAACAGCTTCGTGAGTTCCAAACAATGCATTCCAGTTTTCTGAAGCATCCACCATTCCAAATGCATTGTCATACAACTGCAAATCTATGTCGTGGCCACGAAGCAAGGGATTCCATTCAACGCTTGCCTCTATGTAAACATATGGTGGTGGAACATCAAAATCTGCATATACGCCTCCTATTCCCTCTGGCTCGGGGAGCATTATTTCCATTCTTTTAACTTTTCCTTCTATGCTTGCAGAAAAATCTCCTTTCATTGATTCATATTCATCGAAATCTCCAGCATATGTTACGAAACAAACATTGCTTTTCCTCCAGTGTTTCAATGCAATTTTACTTGCAATTTCATAAACATTTGTGGAATTTATATAACTGTAATTCTTTGCCTCGAAATCAGGCTTACCCATATTTATGCATTCTATCTCATCTAAGCCATGACAATATGCAATCCAGTCTTCCGTGAAATATTTTATTCCCTGGCTTGAGTTAAGAGAAAGCTCATGTTTATTGCTTGGCTTAAAATCATCATAGAAAAGCAGAGGATATGCATATGTTTTTCCATCATGCCTGAAAATGCTTGCCGGTATGGCTGCAAGATATGCATAATCATCCATGTAGCTATTTTCATCAAATTTAACAAAGCATGCTTTTTTAATTGGAATGAAAATTTGCTCAGATGCAATTGTATTTTTGCCAATCTCTCCACTTTCAATATATGCCATGCCCAGCATGCTCAAAAAAATCACAATAGCAAACAGTCTCTTTGCCATGTGAATAAATGAATAGCATATTAAATCTTTTATCCTCTTATTCCAGTTGCCATTTCAATGCTCTTTTTACAGCTTTTTTCCATCCATTGTAAAGCTTCTCCCTTTTTTTCTCATCAATGGCTGGCTCAAAGACTTTGTCAATTTTCCTCAGTTGAATCACATCCTCTTCCTTCCAGCAATCGTGAGCTATTCCAGCAAGAAAAGTGGCTCCTAGGCCAGTGGTATCGAGCATTTTTGGTCTTTCCACTCTAACATTCAGCATGTCAGCCATGAATTGCAAAAGGAAATTATTGCTGCTTGCGCCGCCATCCGCCTTTATGCTTTTTATTTCAATGCCTGCATCTGTTTTCATTGCCTCGATAACATCTCTGCATCTGTAAACAATGCCTTCCAGAACAGCCCTGACAATATGCTCCTTTTTTGTTCTTCTGGATAGTCCTATAACGATGCCAGCAGCATATGCATCCCAGTATGGAGAAGAGAGGCCAGTAAAGGCAGGTACAAAATAGACTCCTTCTGCTTCCGTCGAAAATGCAATGCTCTCACTTTCCTCAGGATTTTTTATTATGCCCAAATTTTCCTTGAGCCATTCCACTGCCGCTCCAGTGGTATTTATCATTCCCTCCAGCAAATATGAAGTTTTTCCTTTAATTCGCCATGCAATCATTGGAAGAAGGCGGTGGAGCGACGCCGCCGGTCTGCTTCCAACATTCATATCTATGAAGCTCCCTGTTCCATGAGTGCATTTTATCTCTCCTTCTTTGAAGCAACCTTCTGCAAAAAGCGATGCCTGCTGGTCAGCCACCATGCTTGCTATTGGTATTTCTGCTCCAAGAATGCTTTTTTCCGTAACTCCATAATCTCCTGCTGTGTCTCTGACTTCTGGAAGTATTTCTTCCGGTATATCAAAAATATCAAGAAATATCGAACTCCATTTCAATTTGAATGCGTCATACATGCTTGTTGCACTCACATTGGAAAAATCTGTGGCATGTTGCTTTTTGCCCGTTAAATTCCAGAGAAGCCATGTATCCATTGTTCCAAAGAATAGCTCTCCTTTCTCCGCTTTTTTTCTTGCCCCTTCAACATTATCCAGAACCCATTTCACTTTTGGAAGAGAAGGAACAGGAGTGAAAGATATGTCAGCAGCTGTAATGAGGCGTGCCATCGATGGCATTCTCCTCATTGATGGCAGCAAGTATGACATTCCTTTGAATATTTTTCCCAATGCTCTCATGCCATTCATTTTTTTATTTTTGTTCATTTTGTCACATATCTCGGCAGTTCTTGTGTCATGCCATGTTATCGCATTGTACACTGGCTTGCCGTCTTTGTCCCATAGCAAATTTGTGGAGCGTTGCGTTGTAATTCCTATTGCTTCTATCTCTCTTGCTTCTATGTCTGCAGAATTCAATGCTTCCTTCATCACTTCAACACATTTTTTCCATACTTCCATGGCATCCTGCTCACACCATCCCGTCTTTGGAAAAATTTGTTTTACATGGCGATATGCTCTGGCAACAAGATTTGCATCTTTATCAAATATTAAAGCTCTTATGCCTGTTGTCCCATCATCTATTGCCATAACATATTTTTTCATTTTCTCTCCATACTTCTTGAAGCAATTATGTCAACTCCAGTATTAAGAATGTTTTTATAAATTACATCTCCTTTTTTCACAGGTGCCTTTACTTTTACTCCTGCAAGAATTTTCATGCATTCCTTTAATAATTCTTTTGGAACCTCTCCATTGCTTCTAACAGGAAGCATTGGATGAATGGCATTTTCTATAAATACAGTTGTTGTTAACACCCTCTTGGGATTTTTCATTTCCTGCATAACATATTCTTTCCCTCTCACACATCTATTTCCTTCTATTTTTTCTCCTTCAACAGTTATCTCGCATCCAAGAGGACATTGAATGCATATAAATTTACGCAACCTTTTTCACCTCTATGGAGATGCTATTTGCGTTCTTTACCAGCTCGCCTTTTACCTTCAATCTGACCATTTCTGGTGGTTTAACAATCAATTCCCTTTTTTCTTTTCTTACCTCGCCATCAACAATCAATCTCGTAACGACGTTTCTCATTTCATTCTTGACTCTGAAATAAAATGTTATTTCCTCCATGTCTCTTCCATTTATTATTTGAGGAACAACATATCTTACATTTTCTCCCGCTTTCACTTTAATTTTTCTTCTTTCTGTTTTTTCACCATTTGCATGCTTTGCTGCCTCTCTTCCCGCAATAATTGCAGAAAGACTGACATCATCCACCAGATCATGAACATGAACAACATTGCCGCACGCAAATATGCCTTCCATGCTTGTTTCCATTCCCTCATCAACCACAGGACCAGCTGTTACGCTATCAAGCTCGATGCCAGTCTTTTTTGTTAACTCATTTTCTGGAATTAAACCGACAGCAAGTATAAGAGTATCGCATGGGACAAATCTTTTTGTTTCTTCAATTGGCTTGAAGTTTTTGTCAACTTTAGCCACAAAAACTCCCTCCAGCCTCTTTTTTCCAACGATTTCAACAACGGTATGGCTAAGATGCAATGGAATATCGAAATCATGCAAGCATTGAACAATATTTCTTGTCAGCCCGCCTGGCTTTGGCATTATCTCATATACTCCCTCTACTTTTGCTCCTTCCAATGTAAGACGACGAGCCATTATGAGACCAACATCTCCAGAGCCAAGAATGACAATATGCTTGCCAGGCATAACGCCCTCGATATTTATAAGGCGCTGGGCTGTGCCAGCAGTGTATACGCCAGCTGGTCTTGTGCCCGGGATAAAAATCTGTGTTCTTGTTCTTTCTCTGCATCCCATTGCAAGGATGATTGCCTTCGCTTCCATTTCAAATACGCCATCCGGACCGCTGAGCAGCATTCTTTTGTTTTTATCAATCTCGAGAACAGTTGTATTGAGCAACACATCAACGCCTTCCAGCGCTTCTATGAAATGCTCTGCATATTCTGGTCCTGTTAATGCTTCGCCAAAAATAAAATTTCCAAATCCATGATGAATGCACTGTTGCAATATTCCTCCAAGCTCCTCATTTCTTTCAATTAATGTAACCTTTGCATGCTTTTTTGCTTCCATCGCAGCAGCCAGACCAGCGGGTCCTCCTCCAATGACAGCAACATCAGTTTTCATTTTTTTCCTCCAGAAGGCATTTCGCTTTTCCGACAAACAAGTTAGAGCCATTTCCATTCTTTTTTATCTTCTCCAGCGGAATGCCCGTCTCTCTCGAAATAATTTTTGCCACATGAGGAAGGCAGAAGCTCCCCTGGCATCTTCCCATCCCTGCTCTCGTCCTTCTCTTTATGGCATCTATGTTCGTAGCCCCGATTTTTCCATGTATTGCATCCACTATTTCTCCTTCGGTTACGCCCTCACATCTGCATACTATCTTTCCATATCTCGCATCCTTCTCAACCATTTTTTTTCGCTCTTCAATGCTCAACTCACGAATCACAACATTCGCTTTCCTGTATGGATTGAAATCCTCCTTTTCAACCATTTCAAGCCCGCTCTCTTTCAGCAGCCCTACCACCATTTTCGCCACCGCGGGCGCGGCAGCCAGGCCAGGCGATTGTATTCCAGCCACATGTATGAAATTTCTCACCTTCTTTGCTCTCCTTATTATGAAATCTTCGGTAAAAGTAGCTGCCCTTAGACCGGCAAAATAAGCTATTACGCCTTTTCTGGGGAGGTCTGGAAGGAGTAAAGAAAAATGGCTAAATATCTGCTCTATTTCAGCAGCTTTTACAGAGGTATCTTCCCTATCTTCCACTTCCATTAGAGTTGGACCTAGCTGAATATTTCTTTCTAAAGTGAGCATGGCACCGCCTCCTTTATAATGCTCCGTTCTTGGAAATTTAAGAATGGTCATGGAATGCTTTATGTAATTTCCATAATCCTTATCAAAAATAAGTGTGGAGCCTTTTTTTGGATGAATTGTATATTCTCTTGCTTCAGCCATCTCCGCCACCTTATCGGCGTATATGCCAGCAGCATTTATCACATATCTTGCCTTTATTCTTCCCTTGTCAGTCACAACTTCCTTTACCTCTCCGCCTTCTGTGATCATATCCACAACCTCTGTTTCAAGCATTATTTTAACTCCATTATCAATTGCATTCTCTGCCAGTGCTATGGTGAATAGATATGGCGAGGTTACGCCATATGTAGGAGAATAAACAGCAACTAATGCTCTCGATGTTACATTTGGTTCTTCTTTCAATAATTCCTTTCTTTTAACAATATACATTGGAATGCCAAGCTTCTTCGCTCTTCTTAAAATTATGCGAGGGATAATAAAGCGGGCAATGAAATTTCCAAGAAAAGATGGAATTGGCATATCAGCAAATGAATCTTTTGTAAGTATAATCCACATTCCATTTTTTTCATATGGGAAATCAAGTTGCTTTGATAGCTCTTCATACATTTTGTGCCCCTCAACACATAATTTTTGTTTTAATGTTCCCATCTTTTCTCCTATTCCGGTATGAACCATGGCATTGTTGGCTTTGGTTGCCCCGCAAGCCACATCTTCCGCTTTCTCAACCAAAATTATATCAAGTTTATATTTCGAAAGCTCTCTCGCTATCATGCAGCCTGTGACGCCTCCGCCAATAATAACAACATCAGCCTCTCCTATGATTTCATTTCTTCCTTCCTTTCTTTTCTCCTCTTTTTTCCCTTTATATTTCAGCCTGTTTACAACTCCTTCCACATTCTTTTGCTTCCCTGCATATCTTCCAATTTCCACATATTCCTTATATGATGGAACTTCTCCTTCAAGATATAAAATTCCATCTTCCGTCCTTGCTTTTACTTTCCATCCTCTCCTCTTTGCATACTTCTCCACTTTTTTTTCAACCCTCATTTTATCATGCTCTCCGCCACCAGTTCAGCTATATCATAAAATTTCCCATTCATTAAAGCTGTTTTGCAGGAAGGGCAGGAGCTTACAATTGCATCTGCATTCATAGCATTCAACTCCTTTTTTCTCCTCTCAGCCATTTCCATTGCTGTTTTTTCTCGCACCCTCGCCATCTGCCCGCCGCGCCCGCAGCATCTTGTTTCTCTTCCATGGAGCATCGCCTCCCTGATTTCAATGCCAGGAATGCTTTTTATTATATCTCTGGAATCATCTTTTTTCAGCTTTCTTGCAAGCGTGCACGGGTCATGATATACAACGCTCATTTTTCTTTCTCCGAAAGAAATTTTTCCTTCATTTATCATCTGAAGGATATAGGATGAGGAATGAACAACGCTTGGTTTTATTTTTATTCCCATCTCAGGATAAACATGGGTGAAAACATAAACACATGTTGGACAGCTGCATACAATTTTTTCTGCCTTGCTTTCATTGAATATTTTTGCATTTCTTCTGGCAAATTCTTTAAACTCATTCATGAAGCCAAGGTTATACAAAGGATAGCCACAACACCATTCTTCTTTCAGCATATCATGGTCTTCACCAACTCTTTCAAAAATTTTAAGCATTGCCTCCCCTATTTCCTTCCTTTCAGAATTTATGGTGCATCCTGCAAAGTATATGACGCGGGCTTTTCCCTCGCCATAAAAACTTCTTTCTCCAAGAATATGCTTCTCCATCAATTCATCTCTTATACTTCTTACTTTTTCAGGAACCCTATCCTCTTCCACAATGTCCATCCTCACTCCTCTCAATATCTCTGCAACTGAAAAATCAAATGGGCAATGCTCTTTGCATGCATCGCATGATGAACAGGCATACATTAGCTCTGTTGCATACTCTCCACCTATTACATCATTTTCCAGAAAATAAGCTATTCTTGATTTGCCCGCCGGCGACACAGCCTCATTTTTCTCTGCCTCAAGAACAGGGCAATCAAATTTGCACATATTTGGACAGGTGGCACACTTTATTATTGCATCCATATCTGCTTTGATTCCCTTTTTCATGTATTTTTTGTTTCCTCGAAGAAAATGCTTCATGGCTCTTGCTTTCATTGTTAATGGCAACTCATGCAATGCCTTCATAACCCATGCATTTTTATCCTTCATATTCCACCATCTTTCCCGGATTCATTATGTTGTTTGCATCTATTGCTGCTTTTATTTTTTTCAGCATTTCCATTCTTTTTCCCATTTCCTTTGCAAGCCATTTTTTCCTTGTTAGTCCTATGCCGTGATGATGGCTTATGGATGCATCATTCTTAATGCATTCATTCATTATGGCATCCCAGGCAGAGATATAGAATTCATAGTCATCATTAGGAGGAATGCCACC
>JAGGXG010000032.1 GCA_021163175.1 Thermoplasmata archaeon | reverse complement strand
TGAAAGAAGCGGGCGTGGAAAGAATAGGCTTTGGAATAGATGCTTGCAACCATAGAATATTCAAAAAATGGAAGTATGGGACGCCATCATGGAATGATTATATGGAAGCGATAAAAAATGCAAGAGAAATTTTTGGAAATGCAACAGCTCATCTCATAATAGGGCTTGGAGAGAGTGATGAGGAGGCGATCAAAACAATGAAATATTTTTCAATGAATGGCATTGAAATAGCTTTATTTGCATACACAAAAAATGGAGAAACAATGGTGGAGTTGCCACGCTACAGAGCAATGCAGATCGCAAGGCATTTCATAAAGGAAGCAAAATTTTCCTTCAAAGATGGAAAGCTTGAGGAAATTTTCCTGCCAAAGATGGAAGCGAAAGCTTTTATGACGAGTGGCTGCCCATATTGCAATCGCCCATTTTATAATGAAAGGGTAACAAAAATATATAACTATCCTTTCGAATTGAATGAATTGCAGTTTAAGGAAGCGATAAAGGAGGCAGAAAAATATGCGAGAATATATATTGCTGCTGGCGAAAGATGATTCAATATTGATTGAAAAGGGAAAGAAAAAGAATACAAAATATGGTGTCATCGATGCCAACATTGAATTTGGCGATGTTATAGAAGCCAAGGGGAAAAAATTCGTTGCAGTGAAACCAACTTTCATAGACATGCTCAGAAAATGCAGGCGGGCGGCGCAGATTGTAACACCCAAAGATGCAAGCCAGATTGTTGCGATAACTGGATTAAGCGAGGGATGGCGTTGCCTTGATGCTGGCTCTGGCTCTGGCTTCCTTGCCATATTTATTGCAAGCATAGTTGGAAAAAGGGGAAGAGTTGTCACATATGAATGGCGGAGAGAATTCTATGAGGTGGCAAAACGAAATATTGAAAAATGCGGGATGAGCAACATTGTTATAAAGAATGAAGATGTCAGCAAATTCAGGGAAAGAAACCTTGATTTGATTACCTTCGATATGAAAGATTCAGTCAGGCTCATAGGGAAAGCTGCAAAGCATTTAAAATATGGCGGATGGCTCGTCATTTATTCGCCGCATATAGAGCAGCAGATTGAAGCAATAGAAGAAATGAAAAAGCACGGCATGAATGTTTATGCAACGATAGAAACCATGCAGAGGAGATGGAAAAGTTTATACGGCTACACGCATCCTGAGCCAAGTGGAATATTGCATACAGGCTTCATGACATTTGGAAGAAAAGCTTTGGAATGATCACTTTAAAATCAATTCCTCTGCATATTTTTTCACTTCTGCCCTATACTTCTCGGGAGTGCACACCATTATCGACCATTCTGTTACTTCTCTTTCTTTAAGTGCATTGGCTATTGGAGTGTATTCATCCAGTGGGATGATTTCGTTCCCATCCATTATCTTTATATCTATCTTTTTCAGGCGTGGTTCAGAGAGCATGATATCCTTGCCCGGCATATCTATTAGGACATATCCTTCCTTTCCAATTTTTTTGCTTATCTTTTCCTCAATCTCCTTAACATCTATTTCTTCGATTCTTTCCCTCATTTTTTCATCTATCCTTATTGAAAGAGCTTTTTTGAAAAGTTTTCTGTATTTTAAACGCAGTGCAATTTCTTTCTGGTATCCTCCAAAGCTTTTCAATCGTTCAACCAGCTCGGCATCATTCATGTACCAGAAATCAAAAGGCTCTGCTAGCTCAACAGCTTTAACAAGCATGAGTTCAGCTATTCTAACAGTTTTGTGCAAATAAACTGAAGAATACATCAGGGCACGGGCAACAAGCATGCTTTCCAGAGCACTGATACCTTTCTTTTCAAAAACTATCTCACCATCATGCATCTTCATTGTCTGTATTATTCTATCGCTATCTATCACACCATATGCAACTCCTGTATAATAAGCGTCTCTCATCAAATAATCTATTTGATCAGCATCGAGAGCCCCATTAATTATCTTCGTTCTTTTTCCCTCAATCATATCAACTATTTGCCTTGCATCAATTCCATGGTCAGAAAGAATTTCCTTTATTGTAACCCCATATTCATAATCAGGCAGCAATCTCTTCTCCAAAATCATTTCCCTTGTAATATCAACATGTCCTTTGCCAGTGCGGCAATGCTGCAAATATTCAAGTGTATGGGAGAATGGCCCATGCCCGATATCATGAAGCAGGGCGGCGACGCCCGCCATGGTGGTATCGAAACCAAGAGCATGAGCCATTTTTCTCGCCATATAACTTGTTCCCAGAGAATGCTCGAGCCTTGTATGGTTTGCTCCTGGATAAACGAGATATGTTAATCCAAGTTGTTTTATCCCGCTAAGCCTCTGGATTTCTGGCGATTCCATCAGCTCTAAAAAGATTCCTTCTATTCTTATATTGCCATATAATGAATCCCTTATAAACTTTACATTCTCCATATTCCTATCCTGAGCTTCCTCATGAATGCAAGTATTGCAACCGCAAGCACAATTACGCCAAACTCGAAACCGGGCGTTTTTTCCTTTTCTTTGACATTCACAACAGATATGAACCAGCTTCTGGCGCCATCATCATCAACGACGGTTAGATTAACATCATACACTCCCTTCTTTGCAAAGCTGTGATAAACAATCTTGCCGTATAAAACTGTTCCATCATCAAAATGCCATGTATAGTTTACAATGGAGCCATCTCTATCAAAACTTGAGCTTGCATCAAATTTTACTTTTTTCTTTTCCTGTGGGTGTGTCGGCGAAAAAGTAAACAATGCTTTTGGAGGAACATTTGCCACTATTATTGCTTTTCTCATGCTTGCTGTTGCATTATCATCATCTTTTACAACAAGCGTTACATTATATGCTCCATTGTCTTCATATCTATGATGCACAATTTTTCCATATGCTGTTGTATTATCTCCAAATTGCCATGTATAATTTACAATGCTGCCATCATTATCATAGCTTAAAGAAGCATTGAATGTTATTGTATCTGTATCGTATGGCTGCAATGGCTGCCATGTGAAATTCGCTACAGGAGGAACATTTGAAACAACTATTCTTTTTCTTATGC
>JAGGXG010000004.1 GCA_021163175.1 Thermoplasmata archaeon | reverse complement strand
ATCATAGATACCACATGGGTATCCATGATTATCCTGCCAATGTATATTTTTCAAAAAATGTTACCGATGTTACTTGACATTACAATAACATCAATTTTATAAAAGTTTGCTGTATTCAAATCATGATAATAAAGGGCAGAACAATAAAATATGGAGATGACATAAACACAGATGTGATATATCCTGGCAGATATCTTGAGATAACCGAGCCTGAAGAAATGGCAAAGCATGCAATGGAAGACCTGGATCCAGATTTTTTAAACAAAGTCAGGGAAAGGAACATAATAGTTGCCGGGAAGAATTTTGGCTGCGGGTCTTCAAGGGAACAGGCGGCGACATGCCTCAAATATGCTGGCGTTGATGCCATCATAGCTAAATCTTTTGCTCGCATATTCTTTAGGAATGCCATAAACAATGGCCTGCTCGTCATAGAATGTAAAAATGCAGACGAAATAAATGATGGAGACGAGATAGAAATAGATGTTGAAAATGGAGTAATAAAAGATCTGAGTCAGGGAAAAGAATATAGTTTTAAAGCATTGCCTCCTTTCCTGATGGAAATTATTAAAGCTGGTGGATTGATACCATATGTGAGGGAGAAAATATGAAGTATAAGATAGCCATGCTACCAGGAGATGGAATAGGAAAGGATGTGATGGATGCAGCCCAGATTGTTTTGAACGCTTTGGATTTAGATGCGGAGTATATATATGGAGATATAGGATGGGAATTCTGGAAAAAGGAAGGAAATCCGCTTCCAGAGCGCACCATAGAAATGATGAAGGAGACAGACTGCGCCTTATTTGGAGCGATAACATCGAAGCCAAAAGATGAAGCACAAAAAGAATTGCCAGGGCATTTGAAAGGCAAGGTTGAATATTTTAGCCCAATCGTTAGGCTGCGGCAGCTTTTCGATTTATATGCTAATGTCCGCCCATGCAAGGCATATGAGGGAAATCCATTGAATTATCGAGATGACATTGATTTAGTCATATTCAGAGAGAATACAGAGGGTCTGTATTCAGGCGTTGAATTTCATCCTGTGCCATCAGATGTTAGAGAGATGCTCGAGAGAAGCCATCCAAATATGGCTCGCTTCAAAAATGTTGATAATGAAGACATGGCCATATCATTGCGAATTTTCACAAGGAAAGGATGCCAGAGAATAGTAAAGAAGGCTTTTGAATATGCAAGGGAATATGGAAGAAAAAAAGTTACAGTTGTTGAGAAACCTAACGTAATAAGAGAAACATCAGGGCTCATGATAAGAGAAGCAAGAAAAATTGCTGAACAATACAAAGATATAGAATATGGAGAAGCAAATATAGATGCCATGGCAATGTGGCTCATCAAGAATCCGCAAAATTATGACACCATCGTTACATCCAACATGTTTGGCGATATAATATCTGATCTTGCAGCCCAGCTTGTGGGCGGTTTAGGATTCGCTTGCAGCGGGAATATTGGCGATAACTATGCCATATTTGAACCAACGCATGGAAGTGCACCAAAATATGCGGGCAAATATGTTGTTAATCCAACGGCTATGCTTCTTTCGGTAAAAATGATGCTCGAATGGCTTGGAGAAAAGAAGAAGGCTTCGATGCTGAAAAATGGGATAGCGAGAACGATAAAGGAGGGCAGAGTCAGAACATATGATATGGGCGGAAATGCGACGACGCTTGAAATGGCTGAAGAAGTTGTAAGGAATATGGAATAATAGCTCAACCCAAATGTTATATTTGCCATCTTAATTATTATTATGAAAAATCTGGATGAGATAGCAAATGCGATCGAAAAAAAGCTCAATGAAAAGGATGATTTACGGGAAATAGCATTGAAAAGGTGCAGGGATATAATAAGGGAGAGCAGAAAAAGCATAAAAAAGTTGCACAATGGCGATGTTGAAAACGCTGCCAAAAGACTCGACAAAGCTGTGAAATTGTTGCAGGAATTAAAAGAAAAGCTTTCTGAGCATCCAGATTTGCTTACAGCAGGCTATATGGAAAATGCCATGCAGGAGGTGGCGGAGGGCAAGATTTTTCTGGCAATTGTAAAGGGCGAGGAGCTTCCATATCCTGAAGATATAGAAGTAAGCTATACAGCATATGTTATGGGATTGGCCGACGTCATAGGCGAGTTGAGAAGGCGTGGCATGTATAAGCTGAAGGAAGGAAATGTGAAGGAAGTGGAGGAAATTGTTGAAGATATGGAAGCCATTTATGATAGGATAGCTGAATTTGATTATCCTTCTGGACTCATTCCGCTGAAAAGAAAGCAGGACATAATGAAGAAAGTTCTTGAAAAAATGAGAGAGGAAATAGTCATTTTCAGAAAAAGCAAGGAGCTGGAGAATAAAATAGATGCATTGCTGAAGAAATTAAGGAAAGAAAAAGAAGAGGTTGGCCTGGATATCGATTCATTACTTTGAATAAATTTTTCCATCCTTTATTATCGTTTCCACAAGATTTGTTCCAATATGATATGGAATGAAATCTGGTGATTTTGCATTCAAAATTATAACATCAGCTTTTTTTCCTATTTCAATGCTTCCAACATCTTTTAAATTCAGTGCCTTTGCAGCATTTGTTGTTACCGCTTTCAATGCTTCGATGACAGGCATCCTTAGTTTATATACAGCAAGCTGTATTATGAATTGCATGTTTCCAACATAGCAATTTGGGTTCATATCAGTAGCTATTGCAATATCCAAGCCCATGTTAAGCATTTTTCTTGCATCTGGATATGGCTCGTTTAAAACAAATGGAGTTGCAGGAAGCAATGTTGCAATAACACCTGCTTTTTTCATTTCCCAAAGGCTTTCATCATCTGCCATGAGTAAGTGATCAGCTGAACTTGCTTCCAGCTTTGCAGCTAATTTGCTACAACCCATGCATGAAAATTCGTCGGCATGAATTTTTACCCCCATTCCATATTCCTTTGCTTTTCTCAATATTCTTTCGGATTGCTCCACATTAAAATATCCTTTCTCACAAAAAACATCTGCAAATTTTGCAAGTTTTCCTGCTTCTGGAAGGATTTCATTTATAATGTAATCAGTATATTCATCGCCATCGTAGCCACGCGGAATGGCATGGGCAAGGAAAGTTGGAATTATGCTCGCATGGCTTTTCATTTCATTTATTGCTTCAAGCAACTTTATCTCATTTTCCTTGTCCAGCCCATATCCACTCTTCACCTCTATGGTCGTTGTCCCGTGAAAAAACATCTGCTCAGCCCTTTCTTCCATCTCCTTTATTATTCTTTCTTTGCTTGCCTTTTTTGTTTGCTCAACCGTATACAGGATGCCGCCACCCCGCCGCGCGATTTCTTCGTAGCTCAAGCCCTCTATCTTCCATTCTATCTCGAAATCGCGATAGCCAGCAAAAGCAATATGAGTGTGGCTGTCTATGAAGCCAGGCATAACGAAATTGCCATTGGCATCTACAACCTCTTCAGCTTTCTGGTTTTCTCCAATGTTTTTTATTATTCCATTTTCGATATAAACGCTTGTATTTTTTATGAAACGGTAGCCATCGAATAGCATGCCAATATTTTTAATCAGCAAATCCATGATATGATTGCTTCAATGCTTAAAAAATTATACAAAAAATTTTAAAAAGAATGTGCATGGCTATGTGATGAAAGTTACCTTTGTCATACCAACACTTAACGAGGAAGAAGGCATAGGAGTGACGATAGATGGCATCGATGCCAAAGAATTCAAAAAGAGAGGATGGGAATACGAAATTCTTGTGATAGATGGAAACTCGCAAGATAAAACAAGGGAAATAGCGGAGCAGAAAGGGGCGAGAGTTGTGATAGAGCCCCGCAAGGGATATGGAAGGGCATATAAAACAGGCCTGGCGATGGCGGATGGCGACATCATAGTTACGGGAGATGCTGACGGCACATATCCTTTTGATAAAGTTCATGAATACATTGATTTGTTGTTTAAGGAAAATCTCGATTTCATAACAACGAATAGATTCGCAGAGTTAAGGTATGGAGCGATGAGTTTCAAGCATTTTATTGGCAATTTTATCCTATCTTTTACTCTCCGACTTTTATATGGAATAAAAATTAAAGATTCGCAATCTGGAATGTGGATAATTAGGAAGGAGGCATTGAAAAAAATAAAGCCTTTGGAAGCTTTTGATGATGGAATGCCTTTCAGTGAGGAAATAAAAATAGAAATGTTCAGAAACAAGGAAATTAAAGCCAAGGAAATTCCTTCATGTTTGTATAAAAGGAAAGGAGTTGCAAAGATTCAATCATGGAAGGATGGATGGCGAAATTTGAAATTTTTAATTTTGTATAGGGTGAGGAGCTGGAATGGATAAAATAGTAAAAGCTGCTGGTTATTCAAATAAGGAAGAAGAATATAATCCTGCACTAAAGGATTTCGTTAATGCTTTTAAGGATTATAAAAAGAAAAGCAGAAGCAAAAAAATGAAGCCAAAGTTTCTGGATTATGTTGCATTTTTATTTATAGCGATTGGTATAATTTTCCTTATAATTGGTTTTTCAGGCGTAAAAATATTCATAACCGGATGGATTTTCATAGTTGCAGGCATTGTAACATCTTTCATTTCCTCTGGCTTGAATGAATGAAACGCATTTCACAAAAAATATAAACAATGCAGGAATAACAACCAATGGATCCTTTCATGCTATTATGGATTTTCGTTATTGGCTTGCTTTTTGGCTTTTTAATTGGTGTTTTGCTCATTCACAAAAAAGTGGCAGTTCCATTAAAGGAAGAAAAAAGGAAGGTGGAGGAGAGGAAAAGAAGTTTATCAAGCTTATACGGAAAAATAACAGAGCAGTTTGCACCTTTCATGAAATCATATCCTTTCGATGCCCGACGCTTCCGCTTCATTGGCTCCCCAATAGATGGAATACAATTTGAAGATGATCGCATTATATTCATTGAATTTAAAGCTGCAAACAGCAGACTTACAGAGGAGCAGAAAAAAATAAAAGAGCTGGTGAAGAATAAAAAAGTTGAATGGTATAGTTTTGAGATAAAATGGGAGTAGATTTAAAGCCCATAACGGAAGCCCGCCACATAGAAATGCATGAATTAAGTGGAAAAATAATTGCTATCGATGCCTTCAACGCCATCCATCAATTTCTTTCCATAATTCGTCAGAGAGATGGCACACCATTAAAAGATAGCAAAGGGCGTGTAACTTCTCATTTATCCGGCTTGTTATACAGAACAGCCAATATGGTGGACGTGGGAATAAAACCAGTATATGTCTTCGATGGAAAGCCGCATCCTTTAAAATTGCATACACTCCAAAAAAGAATGGAGGTGAGAAGTGAGGCGGAAAAGGAATGGAAGGAAGCCATTGAAAGAGGGGACATGCAAGAAGCTTTCAAAAAAGCTATCAGGACATCGCGCATCAATGAAGAAATCGTAAAAGAATCGAAAAGGCTGCTGGCTGCTCTGGGCATTCCTTACATCGATGCCCCAGGCGAGGGCGAGGCGCAGGCGGCGCACATGGCGAAAAAAGGGAGCGTTGATAGCGTCGCCTCTCAGGATTTCGATTGCCTTTTGTTTGGCTCACCCCGCCTCATAAGAAACCTTGCTGTGACTGGCAAAAGGAAGCTCCCGGATAAGCAAATATGGGTTGATGTGCCAATAGAGGAAATTTTGCTTGAGAAAGTTCTTGAAAAAAATAGGATAACGAGGGAGCAGCTTGTTGACGCTGCCATTCTAATTGGGACGGATTTTAACGAGGGTATAAAAGGAATCGGGCCGAAGAAGGCGATAATGCTTGTAAAAAAATACGGGAACATAGAGAAAATAATGGAAAACGAGGATATACATATAGAAAATTATGAAGAAGTCAGGAAAATATTTCTTGAACCGGATGTCATAGATGACTACAAAATAGAATTTAAGGAAGTGAATGAGGAAGAAGCCATAAAAATACTGTGTGAGGAGCATCAATTTAGCATGGATAGAGTTAAAAAAGCCATAGAAAAATACAAAAAATTTGCAAAATCATTTAAACAGGCCAGCCTTTTTGATTTTGGATGAAAAAGTATGTTGTTGTGGCAGTGCTTTTCTTGGCTCTCCTTTTGACGGCATATGAAATAAATGCTGAGGAAAATGCAATAAGAAATGCAAGAATTGAAATACTTGGAACGCAAATTGAGGAAATAACATTGCAATATGTCAAAATAAAGATAAACATTTCAATAATCAATAATGGAAGCAGGAGCATAAATGGGCTGCAGGGAGATTTTAAAATATTCATATTGAACATATCCTTTGGAGAGGCACATTTGAGCAAAGCCAGCATAAAAGCCCATTCTTACTATATCACGAGCATTCCTTTAAAAATATATTACAAAGAACTTGCTCAGGGAATTGCAAATGCGATAATGGAAGGAAAAATAAATGTTTTAATAAAAGGGAGAATAACCGGAAAGATATTTTTTGGTTTGTTAAGCTATTCTCAAAACATAGAAGCCACACGGCAGCGACAATAGCAAACTTTAAAAAATTAATATTTTTATTATTTTAATGAAAACAGCATTGTCTATGCTATGTATCTTGTTTTTAATGATGCTACCTTTTACTATTTCTTCAACTGAAAAATGGACAGAAACAGAAAAGATTGATTCTAATCCCTATGATTATGTGATAATAACAACAGATTATCTTAAAAATTCTTTGAAAGAATTTGCGATCTGGAAAGAAGATCTTGGCTATTCTGTAAAAATTATAACTCTCTCGCATATAAATGAAAATTATGGGGGCAAAAATCAAGCAGATAAAATAAGAAACTTCCTTATAGATAAATACGAAGAATGGAAAATAAAATATGTATTGCTGGTTGGAAGCATTCGTAATATTCCTATGAAATTTCTTTATGCAGACCCAGAACATAAGTACTGTGATCCGTCTGATTATTATTATGCAGACCTCACCGATAACTGGGATTCCGATGGGGATGGTTTTCCAGGAGAATATGGAGACGACAAGCTAACATTGCATCCTGATGTGTATGTGGGAAGACTACCTTTTGATGATCCCGATGAAATCAAAAATTATACAAAAAAATTGATAAGATATGAAATGGATAACGGGAAGTGGAAGAAAAAAGCCTTATTGATTGGTCCTCTTACCGATGATGAATACCATTGCATCTTGGGCGGAGATTGGTGGGTAGAACCATTAAAAAATAATATTTTGAGACCTGCAGGATTTGAATGCATTACAATGTATGAGAAAGAAGGATTGGTGGTGTGTCCTCTTCCATGCGATTATCCATTAAACGAAAAAAATGTTGTTTCCGTTTGGTCACAAGGCTATGGACTCGTTGAGTGGTTCTCTCACGGTTCTGAAAAGGCAGCATGGCGAGTTGTATGGCATACACTGGAGAAACCAGACTGGATACCATTTATACAATCCTGCGATGCGCCATTGCTTAACGATGCTCAACCGTCTATAGTGTGGTCACATGGTTGTCTTACAGCAAAACCCGGTTGCTTGGATAATTTGTGCTATTCCCTTCTAAGACATGGAGCAATAATAACATGCGGAGCAACAAGAGGTTGGGGAGAATATGGCGAGTTAGGAAGAGAGTTCAATCGCAGGATTATTATGGGAGAAAGTATGGGGGAAGCTTTTTGGAATGCCAAAGTTTATTCTCTTACACACAACAAGAATACACCGATTGAAAGATACGCAATCGTATACGGAATGACGCTTCATGGAGATCCTTCCCTTCATATATATCTCACAAATCGCCCTCCACTTCAACCCTCTCAACCATTTCCAGCAAATGCATCAGGCAACATAAGGTCACCCATAAAATTAGACTGGGCAGATTGTAAAGATTTGGATGGTGACAAAGTTATTTATGATCTGTATTTGGGGAAAACTAAAAATTTAACTGATGAAAATTTGATTGCCTCAAACCTCACAGACTCTGAATATATTGTACAAAATTTAGAGTATAATAGCTGCTATTACTGGAGGGTTGTAGCAAAAGATGCAAAAGGCTTGAAAAGAAGCGGACCAATATGGACTTTTTATACCGTGGATAATTACCCTCCAACTATAAATATAACTTTCCCGAAGAAAAATCACATTTATATTT
>JAGGXG010000109.1 GCA_021163175.1 Thermoplasmata archaeon | reverse complement strand
TGATGGAACAATAAATCATGATTGTTTTTGGTTAATTTTTCGACAAACCCATTTTCATTCATCACTATTCCATATACTTTCTCCTTATGCAAATCTATCCCAACATACAGCATGTTCATCACCCTCATTTTATGGCTTGAGGGCTTATACGCCCTCCTCCTGCGGAGGTTCACATGCTATCTATAATCTTGCATCCTCTCTAAGTTTCGCAAGAAATTGGATAAAAAAATTTTTGGCCACTAATTGAACCTATTTATGTCGAAGACTATATTTATTTTCCTGAAAAATTTATTGTTGGCCCTTGGTTGTTTATCCCCTCCCATAAAGTCGGGATAAACCCAAGGGCTTAATTCTTTCTATTTTACTTGCGGAGATACTGAATGTTTTGCGCTTGGCTCCTCTCCGCCATGCCAGCTGAGGCGAGGACGAATCTTTATTACATGCATGCTTTCTGAAGTGTCATCGATTATAACAGCCACACCTCGCTCCTTACCAATCCTTTTAACAGCCTCGCCCATGCTCTCATGCATATATGTTGGCCTTACTTTGTTCAACGCATCTATGTCTTCCTGTGCAGTAAGGCGGTGCGAAATTATTATATCAGCATGCGAAAGCACTTCTTCATCCAAAGAGCTGGGCCTTTGCGTCGCCAGTATGAGGGCTACGCCAGGCTGGCGCCCCTGCCGCATCCATTGTTTTATCAAAACATCCTTCGAAATGTTTTTCTCGTGCGGCAAAAACACATGGGCTTCGTCTATTGCAAGCCATGTTATTGGCACATCTTCTTTTACATCGATGCTTTTCAACAAGCCTTCTTCATATTTCTTCCTTTCCTTAACCCTTTCTTCAAAAATTTTCTTTGCTATGATGGCAAGCACAACAACTTTTATTTCCTCTCCATAGGGGCTCAAATCAATTACACTTATTCTTCCTTTTTTAACTATGTCTTTCGTTCCAAATCCTTCCTTACCAAAAATATTCCATGATTCAGCCATGGCGAGAAAGTTTTCTGCAACAGCTTTTACTTTCTCATCAGCTTTGGTATCGTCGTAGATGGCTCTAATCAAATCATTTATGGAATAGTTGCCTTTCATTTTTTGCATGGCTCTCCCTATGATTGCCATAACATAGTCTTTCGAAGATAAACCAAAAAGTTGAGCCCAGTGATGCTGTTCCATTTCTGATGTTTTGATGAGAAGCTCTTTTGCATCTATTCCTTTCTTCCTGTATTCTTCAACATTTTCACGGGAGGAGAATATAGTTATATCAAAATTTCTGGGCTGGAGCCCCCATTTTTCCAGCTCTTTTTCCTGTTTTTTATTTGGGAAAAACATTGTCCAGAAAATCCCCAAGGTATCAATGATAACGATTCCAATATTCCTTTTTATTTCATCATCCAGCATTGCCATTTCTTCTATTATTGTAGCCATGGTATATGATTTTCCATATCCTCTTTTCCCGCATATTAATATGACATGTGGTTTTAAAGCATCCAAATAAACATTTGAACCGAGAGAGCCATCTATTGCATAATATCTTCCTATCCTCAAAATACCTTCCTTTACATTATCTCTGCTTCCCAAAACATATATTTTCTCATCCATACAATCGAAAAATATATACTTGGATAACTATTTAATTTTATTGAGCTGTAAATACTCAATAGACAGCGAGGGAGGTAAAAAGGCGGTTATAATCGATTGCATGGATTGCGAGCATTCATCATCTTTGCTGGATGAAAACTGCAGAAAAAATATTTTCGATATCATAATCAAAGAAAATGCAGATAAAATAGTTCTGAATCATACCTTTGTAAAGGTTTTTGATGGCTCATCAATGGAGCTCATGAAAAAACTTGCCACTTTCATTGATATAATTTCCTCTCTCGATGCTGCAACCATTAAAAAGTGTGGTGTGGATGAGAGCATAATAAATATCGCTGGAAAGGATCCAATAGAAGCATACAAAATTTTTATGAAAAATAAAAAAGGAAGGAAAAAACCTGTTATACTCGACGATGAATGCAATTTGCTAATGAATAAGATATTAAAAATTGGATTGGAAATAGAGGATAAGGAAAGCAATTTTTATTACATGCATGAAATGCAGCCTTATGTGCGTCCAGTATTTTTCGATACATATATACATTTTTCCCCTCCTGGAGATGCTGTTTTTATTAAAAAATATGAAGTCGGAAAAGGAAGGAAAATGCAAGTCTCTCTGTATTCTCTTTCATCAAGACCAGAGAAAATGTATTTCATCATTCCTCCAGAATACAATCTTCCTGTTGAAGAAATAAAGCTGTTGCAGGAAGTAAAGGAAAGATTGGCAAAACATCGTCCAGAAGATGCATCTTTTATGGATCCTGAAAGCTCGAGAGAATATTTCAAAAGATTTGCCAAAAATGAGATCAAAAAAATGGCAAAAGATTTACAGCTTGGAGTGGAGAGACTGGAAATGCTATCAGACGTTTTTGCAAAATATACAGCTGGTTTAGGATTGCTTGAAGATTTGCTTTACGATGATAATATACAGGACATCTACATAAATGCCCCAGTGAGTAACAATCCTTTGCACATTGTCTGGAATGGTGAGGAATTTACGAGCAACATATATTTCTCCGAGAATGATGTCGAGGCTTTGTCCTCTCGCTTCAGGAGCTTGAGTGGAAGACCATTTTCGGAGGCGTCGCCAATCCTTGATCTGGGGCTTGATAAATACAAGGCCAGAGTTGCCGCGATATCTGCACCTCTCACTCCAAAGGGCATAGCATTTGCCATAAGAAGGCATAGCATGACTCCATGGACTCTGCCAAAATTGATCTCATTTAACATGCTTACTCCTCTTGCTGCTGGTTTATTGAGCTTCCTCGTTGATGGACAGGCTACGATTCTGATTGCAGGAAGCAGGGGAGCAGGAAAGACGTCGTTGCTTTCTTCCCTGATATTGGAAATACCACAGAGATTCAGAATCCTCACCATAGAAGATACTCCAGAATTGCCAGTTGACGAGCTACAATCTTTGGGTTACAAAATCCAATCCCTGATAACTCAATCGATAACAGGAGATAGTGGCGTCGATCCCAAAACCGCCTTGCGAACAGCTCTCCGTCTTGGGGAATCTGTCCTTATCTTAGGAGAAGTTCGAGGAGAGGAAACAAAGGTGCTTTTCGAGGCAATGAGGGTGGGGGCGGCTGGCAATGTTGTGCTTGGCACAATACACGGCGCCACCACAAGGGATGTTTTTGAGAGGATTGTGTATGATATAGGTGTTACGCCAGCTTCTTTTAAGGCAACCGACATCGTCATAATAGCTGCTCCCATGCGTATTGGAGGAGGAATGGAAAAGAGGAGGAGAATCATTCAGATATCTGAAGTTGTTAAAACAGCCAGCGTTATGGAAGCAGATAAAATGTTTCAGGATGTTATGCTTTATGATGCAGAAAAAGATAGACTGGAATCAACTGATTTGCTTGAGATGGGGCAATCGCAGATAATTGGAAGGATAGCAAAAGAATGGGGTATAAGCATTGAAAATGCTTTAGCCAACATAAGGTTGAGAGCGAAAATAAAGGAAAAGATTGTTGAAGAAGGGAACAAAAATCCAGAGCTTCTGGAGGCAAAAGCTGTAAGAGATGCAAACAATGCATTCTGGATGCTTATTGAGGAAAGCAAGGATAAGAGAAAAATTGATTATGAAAAAATAGAAAAGAAATGGATGAAGTGGTATGCTGAATATATAAAATGAATTTCGAAATTATATGCAGGAAGGCAGCTAAAAATTTTGAATGGATGGTTGGCGACATTGAGAAATTTAAAGAAAAAGCGAATAAATCTGTATCCCAGGAATTCATCGATTCTTTAACTTTTACAGGTATGGCTCTCGAACCCTATCAAATTCTTCTTTTTTCTTATGGTTCTGCCGCCATAGCATTTTTATTCTCTTTATTCCTCGATATCATAATATTATCTTTCTATCACTTTTCCATAACTTCCAGCTATTTTGCCATCCTGATTATGATTTTGATTACCCTTCTTTTTCCTTTACTGGCTCTTCAAGTTGTTAGCGAGTATCCAAAGTATAAGGCAAAACAGATGAAGATACATTCCCTTGGAGACATTCCAGAAGTTTTGAGCTATATTGTAATGTATTTGAAACTAAACCCCAATATTGAAAATGCCTTTAGATTTGCTGCAAAAGAATCAAATACATCTTTAGCAAAGGATTTGAGGAAACTGCTGTGGGATATGGAAATAAGGATTCACAAAAGCATAGATGATGCAATAACCTATTTTGCAAATTTATGGGGAAAATGGAGTGATTATTTGAAAAGGGCTCTTCATCTGATAAGGAGTGCAGTCCACGAAAAGAGCAATGAAAGGAATACAACACTGGACAGGAGCATAGATGTCGTTCTGGAAGGAACAAAATCAATGATGACGGATTTCTCCCAAAAACTGCATCAGCCCACACTCATTATATATTCAATGGGCGTAATGATTCCTCTCGCTTTGGTTGCAATGTTTCCAGCCTTGTCGCTCATAAAAACAAAATTCAAAATAGGAATAATAGAAATATTTGTTTTCTACGATATTTTGCTGCCCCTCGTACTCCTATTTTACATCAGAAAGATACTGGCGGCGCGCCCCGCCACCTTTCCTCTTACTCCAATTCCTCCCAGTCATCCTGAGTTGCAGGGTTTGAATAAAAAGAAGAATGCCATCATCGCTTTAATTGCAGCTTTTATGATATCCTTTATTGGTCTCGTTTTTCTAAAATTTTTTCCTTCATCAATATTTCCATCCAGCCTCATAGTATTATGGGCTTTTGCAACATTTGTTTCGATATATTCATTGACCACATATTCTCCATATAAAAAGATAAGAGATGAGATAAAAGAAATGGAAAACGAGTTTGGCGATGCTTTATATGTTCTTGGAAAAAGAATAATGGAAGGAAAGCCAGCTGAAGAAGCCTTCATATATGCCTCTCATGCATTGGAAGGCTCGAAAATAGCAAAGGTGTTCGAAAGAACATCATACAATCTTCTTTCGATGAGAATGAATACAAGGGCTGCATTATTCGATGAAAAATTTGGCTCTTTGAAGCATGTCTATTCAAGCAGGATCCGAGCCATAATGAAGTTGCTGGCAGAGGGAATAAAGAAAAGTTATGTTGCTGCTGGAGTGGCAATAGTTAAAATAGCTGATCATCTTAAACAATTGCAGAATGTTGAGAAAAGCATAAAAAATGCTCTTGGCACCTTAACATCAACTTTAAGGACAACTGCCAACATATTTGCTCCAATAATTGCAGGCGTGACTCTGGGCATAACAAATCTTATTTCATCCACGCTTTTGGGAATGCCAAGCTCAAGTGCTTTTGCGGCAGCAAATTTTGTCAATATAAAACCTAATTATTTCGTTTTTGTCATCGGCGTATACATTATCGAGCTCATTTTCCTGTTGAACAGGCTTGCCAATGGAATAGATGAAGGAGATGATAAGATAGAATACATGTATGACATTGGAAAATATCTTCCAACCTCGGTAATTCTATTTACAATCGTTACCATACTATCAATTTTATTTTTCCAGAGCATGTCGCCATAAATTTTTTAACAAATATGAATTACAACATTATGCTCAAAGTATACAACACTCTCACTAGACAGAAAGAACCATTCATTCCTCTGGAAGATGGCATAGTTAAGCTTTATGTTTGTGGTATGACGACATATAGCGATGCCCATATCGGACATGCCCGCACATATGTTGCTTTCGATATAATAAGGAGATATCTGGAATATAAAGGTTACCAGGTATTTTATGTGCAGAATATAACAGATATAGATAACAAAATAATAAAGGCTGCAAATGAAGCAGGTATGGATCCGTTAGAATATTCAGCCAACTATGCAAAAAGATGCCTCGAGGACATGAACAGACTTGGAATAAAACCAGCCAATATGTATCCAAAGGCAAGTGAGCATATAAATGATATGATTAAAATGATAGAAACACTGGTCAAAAAGGGATTTGCGTATGTTTCGAATGGTGATGTATACTTCAGTGTTGAAAAATTCAAAGATTATGGTCGCCTCTCAAATCAAAAACTTGATGAAATAAAGGCTGGAGCGAGAATAGAGGTGGGAGATAAAAAAAAGAAGCCAGAGGATTTTGCTTTATGGAAAGAAGCCAAGCCAGGTGAACCAAAATGGAAAAGCCCATGGAGTTATGGTCGGCCTGGATGGCATATTGAATGCTCTGTAATGAGCTCGAAATATCTTGGCGTACCTTTCGATATTCATGGCGGCGGCGCCGACTTAATATTCCCGCACCATGAGAATGAGATAGCGCAGGCGGAGGCATGCTATGGGAAGAGATTCGTGAATTATTGGTTGCACTCTGGAATGCTCAAGGTTAGGGGAGAAAAAATGAGCAAGTCAATAGGAAATGTGATATCTTTAAGAGAGGCAATGGAAAAATGGGGGAGCGAGACACTCCGATTTTTCTTTGCCTCCTATCATTACAGGAGCCCAGCTGACTTTAGCGAGGAGGCATTGAAAAATGCTGAAAATGCTTTAAAAAGATTGAGAATTGTTAAAGAAAATCTTGAAGAGCTTGCAGAAGATGGCGAGCTAAGTGAAAGCGAGTTAGATGAAATGGAAAAAAGTTATTTTAAAACGATAGGCAGCATAAAAAAAGATTTTGAGCAAGCCATGGACGATGATTTCAATACGCCTAAAGCGATAGAATCGTTATTTGAATTTGCGAAGGAAACGAATAAAATTTTAATGAAGAAAAAACCAAATGGAAAACTATGCAAATATGCATTGAATGAATTCAAAAAAATGGCAAATGTCTTAACACTACTGCAGGAGGAGAAGAGTATTGAGGAGGAGGCGATTAAAAAAATTGGAGAAAAATACGGACTCAGAGGACAGGCTGAGAGCATAATCGAAAAATTGATTGAAATAAGGAAGAAAGCGAGAAAGGAGAAGAACTATAAACTTGCTGATTCAATAAGAGATGAGTTAAAAAAAGCCGGGATAGAACTTGAGGATATTGGAGAAGATACGAAATGGAGAATAATATGAATAAATTTTTAAGTAACACAACATTATTTTTTTAAATGCTTGGAAGGGAAAGGAATCTGATATTGATATTCATTGCTATAATAATAGTTTTGATTATCATAATTGTAACACCTTTTGTGTACAAAAATTATCAGAGCGTGTTCAATCCAAATAAGGATAGTGATGGAGATGGCATACCTGATAAAGACGATGCATTTCCTCACAACCCACATGAATGGAAAGATAGTGATGGAGATGGAATTGGAGATAATGAGGACCCAGATGATGACAACGATGGCATACCTGATGATGATGATTTGGTTCCCTATTCAGATGCTGGAATAAAGGTGTGTATCTATGGTTTTAGAATAAAAACACCTCTCTCAATAAGAAATTCAACAGCGAATGTATATGCAAAAATTTATATTGATGAAAATCTTGTTGCAACTTTGCCAAACACACCATATAATGCAGAGATAGATAAAGATTATAGCGTTAACTGGTCAACGCCCGTTATAAATGTTGATGACAGTATTGGAGAACACATAATAAGAATAGAATTTTATGGAAATAAAAAATTGCTTGATATAAATGGAGAGAATGCAACAAAAAAGGAAGGAGGAAAAATTTTAGTCATAAACTATTACATTGGAAATGAAATAGGACATAAAGAAAGCTTCTCGGATGATGGAAGCAATGATGATAACAACAAAAATATGTGGCTGCTTCCGAGAGCATTAAAAGTATTGTTTATGGAAAAAGATGCTTCAATCTACGGAGAAATTTTGACGGTAAATGCGAGAGTATAAATTTAAAAGCTCGTAATCGATTCTTTTTATGGCATACATCGCCTGGTTCGATGAAATTGGAAAAGATGATGTTTCTAGGGTGGGAGGCAAAAATGCTTCTTTGGGTGAGATGTATAGAAATTTATCCTCAAAAGGAATAAGAGTTCCATATGGATTTGCTGTTACAACGGAAGCATATAAATATTTTATTGAAAAGGCCGGAATAAAAAAGGAAATAGAAAAACTACTGGAAGGAATAGATGCAAAAGATGTTGGAAAATTGATGGAGGCTGGAGAGAAAATAAGAAAAATGATTTTGAATGCAGAGATGCCTTCTGAACTTGAAAATGCCATCCTGAATGCATATGAAAGACTGGAGGAAATGTATGGAAATGAAATTGAGGTGGCAGTGAGAAGCAGCGCCACCACGGAAGACATGCCGACGGCAAGCTTTGCCGGACAGCAGGACACGTTTTTGAATGTGGGGAAAAACAAAATTTTGGAAAGCATAGTGAAATGCTTTTCATCTCTTTTTACAGATAGAGCAATAGCATACCGCATTCATAATAACATCCCTCATACCAGTGCATATATTTCTGTAGGAATTCAAAAAATGGTGAGATCTGATCTGGCATCATCTGGGGTTATGTTCACCTTGGATACGGAAAGTGGATTCAGAGACGTAATATACATAACGGGCATATGGGGGCTTGGTGAGGCTCTGGTAAAAGGCATTGTCAATCCAGATGAATTTTATGTTTTTAAACCAACTCTCGATAAATATAGGCCAGTCATAAGCAAAAAATTGGGGCGAAAGAAAAAAATGATCGTTTATGGCAGCATGGGTGGCATTTCCATCAAAGATACGGATGAAGAAATGCGCTATCTCTTTGTTTTAAATGATGATGAAATCCTTGAGCTTGCCAGAATGGGATGGGAAATAGAGAAGCATTATGGAATGCCAATGGACATAGAATGGGCTAAAGATGGCATAGATGGAAAGATATATATTGTTCAGGCTCGACCTGAAACTGTGCATTCAAAAAAGAGGGCATTTTACAAACATGTGTTGCTTGAAAAAGGGGATGTGTTACTGGAAGGGCTTGCAATAGGAGATAAAATAGGTGCAGGGAAAGCAAGGGTTGTGGAAAATGTAGAGGAAGCGAAAGATTTTGCTGAAGGAAGCATACTTGTCACAGACATGACTGATCCAGATTGGGAGCCAATAATGAAAAAAGCATCCGCCATTGTGACAAATAGAGGAGGAAGAACATGTCATGCTGCCATCATAAGCAGGGAACTTGGTATTCCAGCAGTTGTAGGAACAGGCATAGCAACAGAAATAATAAAAGATGGGATGGAACTCACAGTTGATTGCTCTGAAGGAATAGGAAGAGTGTATAAAGGAATATTAAAATATGAAAAAAGGGAAATTGATTTGAAAAAAATACCAACCAAAACAAAAATAATGATGAATGTTGCAATTCCAGAAAAAGCATTCATGCAGAGTATGCTTCCAAATGATGGAGTGGGTCT
>JAGGXG010000047.1 GCA_021163175.1 Thermoplasmata archaeon | reverse complement strand
TAAATCCAGATGTTTATGTTGGTCGCCTAGCATGCAGAAGCGTTGGAGAAGTAAAAAACATGGTGAATAAAATCATAGAATATGAGAACAGCAATGCAATGCAGCAGGATTGGTTCAAGAGAATGGTTGTTATTGGCGGTGACACCTTTCCAGATGATCCAAATGATCCATATTATGAGGGTGAGATATCAACAAACAAATCGCTTGAATATATGAAACCACTTGGAATAGAACCTGTAAAGTTATGGGCTTCAGATGGCAGTTTGCTTGCAGGACAAACACCAGACACTGCATGGAAGAATGTTGTTGCAGCAATAAGCCAGGGAGCAGGTTTTGTTGATTTTGAAGGACACGGGAACCCAATGAGCTGGGCAACCCATCCGCCACACAATCATACATGGATAAATGGGATGCTTGTAAGCCATATGCATTACCTCACCAACAAAGGAATGTATCCGATTCTAGTCGTTGGAGGTTGTCACAACAGCCAGTTCAATGTGAGTGTTCTAAACCTCATAAACTTTAACTTAAAAGAGTTATATGAGACATATTACAAATCAGAGTGGTCTCCAGAAAGCTGGGGCTGGTGGATTGTGAGAATGCCAGATAAGGGAGCTATAGCAAGCATTGGATGCACGGGTTTGGGCTATGGAGCAGTATATGACGACAATAAAGATGGCATACCAGATTGCATACAGCACTATGGAGGATGGATTGATACACAATTTTTCAAGATAATAGGTGAAAGAAATGCAACATATGTTGGCGATGCCCATTCTGGAGCAATAGCCGATTATGTTGCAAACTTTGAAACAATGAAAGACCAAATAGACTGCAAGACTGTCGAAGAATGGGTGTTGCTGGGCGATCCGACACTCAAAATAGGAGGCTATGGAAGCTAACCTCCCTCCTTTTCCCAAAATTTTTAAACAAAATAAATTTTAAAATCATGTTCATTCCATTGGTTGCTCTCTTTATAGTATCGCTACTCCTTCCAGCCATCTCGTCATATTATTTCAACCTTCTCATGCGATTTATAAGGGTGAGGCGGGGCGCCATCCTGGTGGCGGGCGCACTCGCCATGTGGCTTGCCTATATTTTCTTCATGCTCCCATGGATTTTCATTGGAGAGGATGTTTTGGCGGCGAGATTGCTTGCCTATTTCCTTTCATTGATTGGGCTTCTGATACTTTCATATGGAGTGATAAGAATTTACATGGATTGGAGAGAAGTGATTAGATGATCGTCCCCTTAAGCTTCTTAAATTTTATCCTTTCCATGCTGATTCTGATAGTGGCGTTTAAAATATATGATACGTATAGAAGAGATTATATGTTTTGGTTCCTTGTCGGAATACTCTTGATACCCCTTATATTCCTTTATTCCATCATTGAATATGGTATAGAGATTCCTAAAGGCGAGTTATTTTATCCGATAGCTGTAATAGCAATAGAAATCATGCTGATTATCGGGGAAAAAAGGCTCCTTTCTTCAATAAAAGCTGAGGAGGGCGAGGAATACAAGATCCTTTTAAGAGAGGACATGATGCTCTTGAAAACGTTTGAGAGAATATCAAATTATCTAATAGCAAGGATATCCCCCCTCATTGGAATAAAAAATATTGAGGATAGCGTGGAAGAATGCATTGAAAAGTATCCAATACTGGCTGGAATGTATATTACACCTGATGAAAGAATTTCCACATATGCAATTGAGAAAAACATTGAGAGAATTGAAGAAGAGGAGAGAATAAAGAAGCTGAGCGAGGCATTCTCGTTTTTCATTGAAAGATTGATGGATATGTATGCTGCTTTTGTTCCATATGAAAAGATAGCCGAAGATTTAAGAAAAATTTTCAGCAGGGTGGATCCAAAAATAACGAGATGGCTTACTCCATTTGCTATATTGAAGATTGTTATCGAACCCATATTGAGGAAATGTAAACCAGATGAATTAACAGAGATAAGAATATCTGTCGTCATAGAAGGAATAAAAATTACAAAAAATGCATCAATAGAAGTGCATGAATTGTATCAATATGATATGCAGGAAATAATGGATAAAATTATAAAGTTCGTGGAAAGATTGCATTATATACTTTTGCGAATTTTTAGGGAAGAAATAGACAGAGAGTTAACCAAAAAATTCAGATTGCTCCCCAACAACATAAAGGAAGAGCTGTACAAAATGGGATTGATAAAATATCTCCCATCTGGTATTCTTGAAGAAGAAAAATTGACTTTAATGAGCAGAGAAAAACTGATAGAAGAGCTTGCTGAACGAAAAAGGAAGCTGGAAGAAGCTTACAAAAGACTGGCGGAAGCAAAGCTCGATAGAATGAAAGCCAATTTTATAAACATAATAGCTCATGAATTAAGAACCCCTCTTACTGTAATAAAAACATATACAGATTTGCTGCTCCATGAGAAGATGGGGAAACTGAATAAAATGCAGAAGGAGAAGATAAGGAGCATAGCAAAAAATATAAAGAAACTTGAAGAACTCATAAATGATATGCTTCATATTCCTTCTATACAACAGCAGGAACTGGAATTAAGAAAAGAGAATTTTTATATAAAGGACGTAATAAGGAATATTGTGGATGAGTTGAAAGAAATAGCTAAAGAAAAGAAACAACGCATTTTAGTCGATGTGGACGATAGCATGGTAAATGGTGACACCAATCTTATAGAGAAAGCATTGAAAAATGTGGTGTCCAATTCGATAAAATATACGCAGGAAAAAGGAAAAATAGAGATAGAAGCAAAAAAAGAAGGGAGAAATGTGCATATAAAAATAAGGGATAATGGGAAAGGAATAAAAAAAGGAGAACTGGAGAAAATATTCGAACCCTTTTACACCAGCAGCGAGGGCGGCATCGGGCTGGGGCTGGCGATAGCGAAGAGCATAATAGAGGGGCATGGTGGCGAGATATGGGCTGAAAGCGAACCTGGCAAAGGAACAACTTTCCATATATTATTGAGGAGGGTCGGAAAATGAGAGTGCTATTTGTGGATGATGATGCTGGAATACTTGAGGCAGCCAAAACGGCTCTTGAATTGTATGGTTATGAAGTTATAACGGCTTCTTCTGGCGAGGAATGTTTGCGTAAAATAGGAGATGCTGACATTGTATTCCTCGACATAAAAATGCCAGGAATGGATGGGATAGAAGTTTTAAAAGAGATAAAGAAAAGGAATGAGGAGCTTCCAGTAATAATGATTACTGCATATGCAACAATTGATACTGCAATAGAAGCAATGAAAGAAGGGGCATTTGATTATATAAGAAAACCTTTTGATGTTGAAGAATTACGCTCCAGCCTGCTGGCGGCAATAGAAGACATTAAATTCAAAAAATTGAAAGATATATATGGCGAGGATGCAATAGAAAAATTTAAAAAATTGAGCAAAGGAAAAGGAATATATATAGCTCGCCAAGAGATGGGCATAAATGCAACTTTTATTCCATTGGAAAAGGACCTGAAAATAAGAGATATTGATGAAATAAAAAAAGATATTGAGAGGAACATTAAGAAAAACACTGCCATATTTCTATCTGATATCGAATACATTTTCAAAGAATACGGTGAAAAGACGAAAGAGTTTATAGAATGGTTGAATAAAATAGCTACTTCATACAACTGCCAGCTCATAATGACTGCAAAAATAGGGAAACTTGATGAAAAGCATAAGGCGGAGTTGCAGGAGATGATTGCAGACATACATTTAAGCATATTGACTGATTCCATATCAAGCCATTTGAGAAGAAAAATAATACAGCTTCTTTCAAATGGAGAGAAATATTCATTTACAAAGATAGCGCAGGAAATAAAAATAAGAGATAATCCAAAATTAAGCTTCCATTTGAAAAAATTGAAGGACGATGGAGTAATAGCGCAGGATGAAGAAAAAAGATATTACCTAACGCCTTTAGGAAAAGAAATATCGGACTTTATAGAAGACATAAAGAAAAATAAAATTGGGAAAGGAAGAATTTTGTGGCTGACTGATTAATAGCCAAGAGCAGCTTTTATTTCTTCAAGGAAAACCTCTTCCGGCACAGCTCCAACTATTTCCCTTGTTTCATTTATAACAATCTTTGGAACACCCATAACATTGTATTTCTGGGCGAGATGAGGAAATTCTATGACTTCTACCATGTCTCCAGTTATCTTTTCATTTTCTATAGCCATCTGATGAGCAATATGAACAGTCATTGGACAATATGGGCATGTTGGAGTAACAAAAACCTGAATGTGGACATCATCATTTATTTTTCTTATCTCTTCCTTGACATTTTCCTTTAAACCTGTTCTGCCTTTTGATACATCTATTATATCTTCCAGCAATGTTGAAAATTCATAGCCAGATGGAATGCCAAAAAATCTTATTTTATATTCCTTTTCTCCGAATATGAGAGTTGCTGGAATCTTGTTTATTTTATACTTTTCGACCAACTCCTTCTCCTTTTCAAATTCATGTTGTTCGAGCTTTATTTTTCCATCTGCAAGCTCAGCGAGTGTTTGCAATATTTCTCCTGTCTCCGCACAATACCTGCATTTGTAATGTTCTGTGAAATAGATTATTCTCACATCCTTTTCCAGTTCATTTTCAAATCTTTCTTTTATGAATTTTTTATCTTCTTCACTTATCAATTCCATGCTTGGGATAATAAATGTCATATATAAATTTAAGCCATGCCTAAATTCAACAAAAAAATATAAAGGCATGCATATAATTTTATGAAGCACCTCGTTGTTATTATAGCTTTTCTTCTGTTGGGAGCAACAATACACGCTGGAATCGTTGAAAAAAGCAAAGATGATTTGAGGGAGCGCATTAATGATGCAATTTTTGATAGCCTCATAGAGAAAACAATGAGAGCGGCGCATATGTCAGCGCTGTCGGCTGCCATCATAAAAAATGGAAAACTTGTATGGGCAAAAGGATATGGATTGTATGACAGAGAAAATGGAAAGCAAGCAAGAAATGACACAATATATCTCGTTGCCTCCATTTCGAAAACAATAACAGCTACAGCAATAATGCAATTGCAAGAAAAAGGATTGCTTAGCATCGATGATGATGTGAATAAATATTTACCTTTTGCATTGAGAAATCCAAAGTATCCTGATAAACCAATAACAATAAAAATGTTGCTTTCCCATACTTCAGGCTTGGCTGTTGATCCCCCAGCATTCTATTGTTACTTTCCTGGAGATTTGGAAATAAAAGGATATCCATATCCATGGCTTGAAGAATATCTTGTGCCAGGAGGAATACATTATAAGCCCCAAATTTGGAGCGATGCAATGCCTGGAGAAAAGCTACAGTATGCAAATGTTGGCTTTTCATTGCTTGGTTACATTGTGGAGCTCGTTTCAAACGAATCTTTCGAGCAATACTGCCAGCAAAACATTTTCAAGCCATTGATGATGTACAACACAAGCTTTTTCCTGAAAAATTTGAATATAGACAGCATAGCCGTCCCTTATGAATATTATTATGGAAAATATGAACCATTACTGCATTACGCCATACTTGATTATCCCGCAGGCGGGCTGAGAACAAATGTAATGGATTTATCCCATTTTTTGATTGCACACATGAAGGATGGTGTTTACAATGGCATAAGAATATTGAACGCGAGTAGCATAGAAGAAATGCACAGAGTTCATGCAACCAGCCCATCCTATTTCTTTGACTATGGCTACGGCTTTCAGATATGGCATATTGGAGGCGATACTTATATAGGGCATACTGGTGGCTTATATGGGGTTGCTACAAAAATGGTTTATCGCACTTCAGATAAAATTGGCATAATCTTTTTCACAAATAAAGAAGTTAGAAATTTAAAAGAGGTAACAGCCTTTGCATTGATAGAACGTTTGCTATTCTGGAAGGCAACACATGATATAAAAGAGTTGAGCCATGAGATAATCCAGCAGACTATAGAAGCAAATAAAAATTTGCTGGATGAAATTACTTCATTGAAATAAATGGAAAACGGAATTTTTTCAACCTATATTTTTCTCCCATAATCCAAGTTCTTCCATTTTTCTTTTTCTCCTTTCTTTCTCAAGGTATCTGTAGACTGTTGCATGGTTGGCTCCTTCAAGCAGCATTTCTATTGCCCTTTTGGCAAATTCTATTTCATCCATTTTTCCTATGATTGCTACAGTATGGCCATAAATGGCGACATGCGCCCCCGTAATCTCTTCTATAACTCTCCTCGCCTTTCCATCTTTTCCTATCACTCTGCCAGCAAGTCTTTTTACATGACTGACTTTTTTCCCAGCCCAATCTCTTATGTCAAGCAACTCGAAATAATAATCGTCGTTGAACAGCAGCAAAGCTTTTTCTGGAGAGAAGCCTCTTGCAATAGCTCTAACAACATTTTCCGCTTCCAGTTCCTTTAGAGAATCCTCTCCTTCTATTTTTACCTCACCTGTAGATGAATCTATTGTTATCTTTATTCCGTGCTTTTCTATCATCTCCTTTGTTTCCCCATTTTTTCCAATAACTACAGCTATTCTCTCACGGGGCACTTTAACATATCTCATCTTTATCACCCACTACGTATTTAAACAATGTATCTTCATCTATACTTATATATTTCCTGAAAAATCTTGTTATGTTTTTAACATCCCTTTTCAAAAATTCCATAGCCATTGGGTTATCGCTTCCTACAGTTTGCCCTACATCTATAATGACGGGCTCGCCATTGTGAATCAGAACATTGTATTCAGAAAAATCAGCATGAACTATGCCTATCCTATACATGAGGCGAAGATAGCGGGCAAGTTTGCAGAATATTTTTTCGGCATCATCGAGGACGGCGTCTTTCAGCAAAGGTGCTGCTTGGCTAGCATCTCCAATATATTCCATTACTATAACATTTCCTTCATTGGCAATTGGCTTCGGCACTCTTACGCCAGCATCATACAGTCTTTTCAACGTGTTAAATTCTTTTTTCGCCCATGCAAATATTATGCTTCTTCTATCCTTCTTCACTTTATAGAGGCTGTCATACATGAGATATTTTGAAATGTTTCTGAAAGTGGAAGTATTGATTCGATATATTTTAACAGCAACAAATTCATCTCCTCTCTTTGCCCTGAAAACATTTCCTTCCTTGCCCGTAGAAATGGGAAAATCAAAAGAAGAAATGTAACCTTTGCTCATTAACTTCCATAAAGATTGTAAGGTGGCTTTCTCAAAAACTTCTCCTTCCGTTTTACTCAAAATTTCATCGAGTTCTTTTTCCCAGCTCATGTAAACACATTCATATTATCTGGCAACAAATTCCTTTTCACCAAATTTGCAATCTGCGTTGGAGTGTAGCGATAAACAACGTCAGCCTTCTCGTCCTGAAAATCCCATGGTTTTATGATGAGCAAGTCACCATTTTTTATCCATTTTCTTTTCTTTATCTTGCCGGGTATTCTTGCCATTCTCGTTTTTCCATCTTCGCATATGACTCGAAGCCTGCCTGCTCCCATATGCTGCTCGGCAATAGCAAACATCTCTCCTTTGCTTCTGTTCGGCAATGGCACTCTAAGCTCGCCTTCGCTTTCTCCCTCCATTCATAAGGTTAATTATAAAGAATATAAGAATATATCGATATTGTTACGGTCTGACAATTTAATAAATTCTCGCATG
>JAGGXG010000110.1 GCA_021163175.1 Thermoplasmata archaeon | reverse complement strand
CTTAAGTTGATGGTCTCTACTGAACTTTTCGAAATATTTTTATAGAAATAATAAATCTTCTTTTGATGAAGGGGGAGTAGATTGGTAATGCCTCCACCTTTGCCATTCTTTTTTTCTCCCCCCTGATTTGAATTTAGCATTAATTTTATATTCCTATTTTAATTTATTCGCATGGAAGCTCTTTCACCAATCGAGAAAAAATTACTTTTACAGTTAAGCAAGCATGGCGGTAAGGCAAGGCCAGAAGAAATAGAAATGGAGCTGGTAAAAACAATGAATGCTGTTTCATGGTTGCAATCGAAAAGGCTCGTTTCGATTGAGGAAAAACTGGCAAAAGAATATGAAATAACCCAAGAAGGAAAAAGATTTCTTGAGGAAGGACTTCCAGAAGAAAAAATTTTTGATTTTGATGGTAAGCCAGTTAAAAAAATAGAGGAAAAATTTGGAAAGGAGGAAGCGAAAATAATAATTGGATGGGCTTTGAGAAAAAAATGGTGCAGAATCGTTGAAAAAAATGGTGTAAAATATATTGGCATAACAGATGAAGGAAAAGAAGCCGTAAAGAAAGAAATGGAAGAAAAGAAGGCTTTAAAGGCTATCCTAGATGGCAAACCCATAGATGAAAAAATAGCGAATTTGCTTAAAAAAAGAAGGGCAATAAAGGAAAGGGAGAAGATAGAAAGAAAAATTTATCTTACGGAGAAGGGATGGGATGTTGTTAAAGCTGGAATAAAGCTTGAAGAAGAAGTATCGCAGCTTACACATGAAATGATAATAAGTGGAGAATGGAAGAAAAAGAAATTTAGGAAATACGATGTTAAAGCTTTCGCTCCTTCAATATATCCTGCAAAACGTCATCCACTCAGCCAGCTTATAGAAAAAATAAGGAAAATATTTTCAGAAATGGGATTCAAAGAAATAAAAGGAAGCTATGTTGAATCAGCATTATGGAACATGGATGCTTTGTTCATACCTCAGGATCATCCCGCAAGAGATATGCAGGATACATTTTACTGCAAAAAGCCAAGCAAAATAGAAGTGGATGAAAATTTAATAAAAAAGATAGCCGAAGTTCATGAAAGAGGAATAGATGGCTCAAAAGGATGGGATTATAAATTCGATAAAAATGAGTCATTGAAAGCTTTGCTTAGAACACATACAACAGTCAACACCATAAGATATTTGTATATGCATCCAGAGCCGCCGGCAAAAGTTTTTTCCATAGAAAGAGTTTTCAGAAGGGAAAATATAGACTCAACGCATCTACCAGAATTTCATCAAATAGAAGGGATAATATATGAAAGGGGAGCAAATTTCAGCATGTTAAAGGGAATTTTAAAGGAATTCTATGCAAGAATGGGATTTGAAAGAATAAGATATAGGCCAGCTTATTTTCCATATACCGAGCCATCTATGGAAATAGAGGTGCTGTGGAATGGAAAGTGGATTGAGTTGGGTGGCTCTGGAATATTCAGGCCAGAGGTTACGAAGCCATTTGGAATAGATGAGCCTGTGCTTGCTTGGGGACTTGGTTTGGAAAGAATGGCTATGATTTTACTTGGCTTGAATGATATAAGAATGCTTTACTGGAGTGACATGGACTGGCTTCACAAGCTTCCCTTGTTGTAGTTTTCTCTCAAATAATAGAGCAAATCTGTTCTTGTGACTATCCCCTTTATTTTTTCATCTCCTCCAACGATTGGCAGGCACCCAATCTCGTTTTCAATCATGATTTTGGCAGCCTCTTCAATACTCGTTTCTTCTTTTGCCGTTATTACTGGCGTCTTCATAACATCTTTTATAAGCAGCATTTTGAGCTGATGCTGTTGCTGCCCGAGAGAGAAACTTCTCTTCAGTGCAGCGAAAGCAAAAGCGATTTCCTTATCAGATATTATGCCAACCACTTTTCCTTTCTCGATGACTGGCAATCTTGCTATATCATTTTCCAGCATGAGGCGGCGGGCGTGGACAATTCTATCATCTGGCTTCACCGTGATGACTGGCGTCGTCATTATCTTTGCCACGCTTTCCTTTCCCCTGACCAGTGGAAGGAGATCCGCTTTTGTCACAACACCAACAAGGTTGCCATCTATTGTAACAGGCAACATCGTCGGCCCAGGCTCTCCAACTGTGGCGAGTATTTCCTCTATGGGTGTATCTGGAGAAACTTCCTCGAAATCTTTTTCCATCACGCTCGAGGCATGCAGGCGGGCGGCGGGAATGCCTTTGCTTCTTATGCTTCCAAGCTTGTCAGCTATCTTATTGTCTGTCACTATTCCTACGACTTTGCTGTCATCCACAACGGGCAGCTTCGTTATATTATGCTTTTCCATCAGGTCAATCACATGGCGCAAATCATCATTTTTATTCACATATATAACTTCCTTCGTCATAACATCATTTACTTTCATTATAAAATCACCTCAATGCTTCTGCACATGATTCGCATAAGAGACGACCATTCACTTCTATAAGACGATTTGAAAGCATTCCACATTCTTCGCATTTGCCTCTATAATATTTCTGCTCTCCTTTTCTATATGAAAGCCTTTCCCTCGCCACTTCAGCCCATTCTTCAATTATGTCCATAAGAAATGGCGATGCCTGCAAGATGTCCCGCTCGGTAATCATGCCAACAAGTTTTCCATTTTTGACAACCGGCAATCTCCTTATCTTATGTTCCCCCATCATCCTGACAGCTTCCTGTATTGGGGCATCTTCTTCTATTGTTACTGGAGGGGAGCTCATGATTTCATCAACACTTGTTTTGGCTGCATCTTTCTCTTCAGCAACAATTTTGCGTAATATATCGCTTTCTGTTAAAACACCTATTGGCCTTCCATTCTCCGTTATTATTATGCTTCCAACACGCTCGCTTTTCATTTCTTTTGTTGCATCCAGCACGCTCGCTTTTCTGCTTATTATAACAGGATTGCTGTTCATTATGTCTCTTACGCGAATCACTTCATCCATTAATTAGTATTGTTGCAGCCATAAAAAAACTTTTTCTTCACTCCATTTGAATTACAACACCAAACAGCACGAGCATATTCGCCGTTATATCGCCAGGCTGCGCCACCAGGCGGGGCGCCTTCCATACGCCGAGTATGGCATAGCATATTCCAATTTGCTCCCCTTCTATTGTGCTGGCATTCAGGAGATATCTGTTTACAGTTGTTCCATTATTATAATACCATATCACCCATCCTCCATGGAGGAGTATATAAAACTGGGTTCCAGTTGGATATCCAAAGCCAGAGCCACTGCTTTTTACAGCCGAGAAAAACAATATGGTTGCATTTGTTGCAGCTTCATTGCTCTCGTATCCATTTGTAGGCTCAGAGAAGGTTAATGGAAACAGCAAAGCAACAACCATGATGGCGAGAATCTTTTTCATGTTATTCAATTTCATATCCATTTATATATTTTGCCCATTGGCTGGCGTTGCCATGGCTTCTTTCGTTTTTCTCTTGATGCAAACAAATAATAATCCATAAATATCCAGATTTGATTTCATTTCAATGAAAATTGTTTGTAGATGCGAAGACATAACAGAAGAAGATATTGTTGGAGCAATAAGAAAGTATAATTGCCAAACCTTAGACGAGCTAAAACAGATTCTCCGTCTTGGAATGGGGCCATGCCAGGGAAGAACCTGCTTACCAATAGCTGCCCGCATTCTTGCGAGAGAAACAGGAAAAAGCATTGAGGAAATCATGCCTCAGACAGCCCGTCCCCCTGTTGTTCCAGTCGCCATATACATGGTGAGTGAAAATGAAGGATAAAGCAGATGTTGTAATAATAGGAGCAGGCATAAATGGCTGCGCCCTCGCCTACGAGCTTTCGAAGAGGGGCAAAGACGTCGTTGTCATAGACAAAAAGCATATTGCAGCAGGCGCCACAGGGCGGTGCGGCGCAGGCGTGAGGCAGCAGTGGTCAACAAGGGAAAATGCCCTGCTTGCGAAAAAAAGTGTGGAGATTTTCGAAAGGCTTAATGATGAGCTTGATGCCGACATTGACTTCAGGCAGGGCGGGTATCTCATAGCGATACATAACGAGGAAGACATGATGCAGGCTAAAAAGAATGTGGAGATGCAGCGGAGCATAGGACTGCCAGTAAGGATTATAGACAGAGATGAAATAAAGGAAATCGTTCCAATACTTGATCCTGATGGAATGGAAGCAATAGGAGCAACTTTCTGTCCGACAGATGGGCATGCCGATCCTTTTAAGACGGCTTATGCCTATGCAAATGCAGCCATGAAGCTGGGAGCGACTTTTTACAGATTCACGGAAGCAAAAAAATTCAAAATAGAGGATGGGAAAATAAAAAGCGTTATCACAAGCAAAGGAGAAATAAAAACAGGCGTTGTTGTAAATGCTGCTGGTGCATGGAGTAGCAAGATTGCAAAAATGGCTGGCTTGGAGATACCGAATAAGCCTGTTAGGAAGGAAGCGATGGTGACAGAGCCAATAAAAAGAATATTTGATGCAATGGTTATATCTTTTCGCCATGGCATATACTTCAGTCAGATGAGTCACGGCCAGATACTCGGGGGAATACCATCGCCAGAAGAAAAAATTGGGTATTATACGGAGCCAACATTCTCATTCCTTCAAAGGATGGCATATATGCTTGGCAGATACGCTCCTGCCTTGAAGCAGATCAACATAATGCGACAGTGGACTGGATTTTATGATGTCACTCCAGATGCATTGCCAATACTTGGCTTCGATGCCCGTCTAAAAGGCTTCGTTCATTGCCATGGATTCAGCGGGCATGGTTTCATGATTGCTCCTATGGTTGCAAGGCTATTGGCGCAGCTCATAACAGGAGAAAAACTTGATTTGCCAATAGATAGGCTTAGCGTGGACAGATTCAAGGGAAAAGTTGTTAAAGAAAAGTCTGTCGTTGGCTAAATTCCAAATCATCAAATATTAAAATTGCATTATATAATATGATTCGCAGCCTTGTTAGAGAAAATTTTAAATTGATTGATAAAAATGAGGAAGTAAGCAGCATATTTGGTTATTTATATGAGGATAGATTTTTTCCCATAGTAACAGATGGGAAAAAACCATGGGGAATTGTTGACATAAGGAAACTGTTGAAAAGAAAGCTTTCAATAAATGAAAGATTGGAGGATTTTGTTGTTGGATTGCCGAAGATAGATGCAAGCTATTCAATCAGGAAGGCGAAGCAAGTAATGCTGAAAAGCGGACAGCCTTATTTACTGGTAACATATGAGGGAGAGCCAATTGGGTATATAACTGCTCTGGATATTGCAATGAATCTTGGATATAAAAGGGCTGGAGACATTATGAAAAAAATTTCACCACTCAAAGAAGATGATAGGGTTTCCACAGCTATAAATGAGTTAAGGAAGCGAAATGTTACTGTGATTCCTGTTGTTGATGGAAAAAAACTAGCAGGCGTTGTAAGAGCGAGGGATTTAATAAAAATAGAGACAACACACGATAAAAAAACAGATTATCATCCAGAAAAAACTTCTCCACTTGATATGCAGGTTAAAGGATTGATGGAAAGAGGCATAAGAATTGTTGAACCAGATGCCAAAGAAGAGCTGGTAAAAATAATAGATAAGCAGGGATTTGCGATAGTTTGCGAAGGAGGTGAATACAAAGGTCTGATAGAGCTATTCGATTTACTGAGGTGATAATGTGCTCATAAGAAAGGGAAAGGTTAAGGAAGTGTATGATATTGGAGGTGGCAAACTAAAATTTTTATTCACAGACAACATATCCGTATTTGACAAAATAATACCAACGAAAATTGAAAAGAAAGGTTGTGTTTTGTGTGGAGTAGCAGCACACTGGTTTGAGATGTGCGGGAAGCATGGCATAAAGCATCATTTTCTGGAGAGAGATGGTAAGAATTCAATGATTGTGAGAAAATTCAGGATCGTCGACAAAGGAAAGCAGGATATGAAAAGCTATCTTATTCCACTGGAAGTTATAGCACGTTACTATGTTGCAGGTTCATTCCATGAAAGGAATAAAGACAAATATGAGTATGGAGAGAAGCTTGATGAGCCTGTCATAGAATTCACAACAAAATTCGAGAAATTTGATCGTTTGCTGGATGAAAAAGAAGCAATGGAAATAGGGGGAATAACAAGAGAGGAAATGGAGGAAATAAAGGAAACTGTGCTGAAAATAGATGAAATCATAGCGGGCAATATACGCAACCTTATTCATGTTGATGGGAAAAAAGAATTCGCAATGGATGAAAATAGGAATATTGTCATCGTCGACACCTTCGGCACGCCCGATGAGGATCGCTTCTGGGATGAAAAAATGTATAACGAGGGAAAATTTGTGGAGCTCAGCAAAGAATTTGTAAGAGCATACTATAAGGAGATAGGCTACTACCAGCAACTCAAGGAAGCAAGGCGGCAGGGCAGGGAGGGGCCGCCGATTCCTCCTCTGCCACTGCACAAAGCAAAGGAAGTGAGTGAGCTCTATGTTCAGCTATATGAAAAGCTTACTGGAAAGAAATGTGAGTGCTAAGCATACATAATATCATCCTTTTTCTCTTCTTCCTTTTCCTTCCTTATCTTTCCCCTCTTTTTCTTTATGAATTTGTATTGATTTCTTTCTCCAAAAAACCTTATATCAAATCTTATGAGGCGGACAAATGTTTTATCTGGAAGCACATCTACATCGACCACTCCCTTTTTCTGCAATTTTATTATTTCCATCTTCAATTTTTCCAGTGATATGCCCAATTTCTTGGCCATCTCATTCATTGTTATTGGATATTCCTTTTGCAATAATTTTATTATTCTTTCTTCCATAGTCCCTATTTTAATATTTATCATCTTCTAACCCTCTTTATTTCTCCCCCACATATCGGGCATGTTTCAACATATTCATCAAAATATCTTCCGCAGGATTTGCATCTGTATCTCCAGTAAAATTTTTCTTTTATTCCTTCCTGCATTATGCCTTTGCAATCGATTTTCATTTCCCTTGCAACATTCTGCATTGAGTAGTCATCTGTTAGCAACGTTGCTTTCAAATGAAATGCTAGGGCAAGAGCCTGTATGTCTGCCATGGATAAACTTGGCAAATCACCTGTTCGAGATGCAAATTCTTTAACCAGTTTTATTGCATCTTTTGGAGGAGATATTATTTTTAAGCCTATAGCCTTCATATACTGCAAATGTCTCCATGCCATTCCTCCTTTTTTGATTTCTTTGAGCACAGCAGGTGGAATGGCTATATCGCTACCAAAGAATTTTGCAGACAGTATAGCAGAGGTATCAAGCACATACACATTGAAAAAATCAAAAAAGTTTTATAAAACTGTTTGTTTAATTAACATGAGGGGATGGGAAGAAGTCGGAATATTTGGTGAGAGTCTTAGAATATATAAAAAGGGCAATGCAAGACGCCTGATAGATGAAAAAGGGAGAGTGGTTGTTGAATATAGAATGGATAACTGAATTCAATAAATTATTCTGAATCCTTTCTCTCCTTCTGGCTTTTCATATTCAACATAAACTTTCTCCACTCTCGCCATCTCTGGCCCATGATGACACCATTCTATAATTTGCTCAACAGCCTTATCATCTCCTTCAAAAACGGCTTCAACGCTTCCATCCGGCATGTTGCGAACCCAGCCGGCTACGCCAAGCTTTTCCGCCATTTTTTTGGTATTTGCTCTGAAGAAAACGCCCTGAACACGCCCGTATATCCTTACATGAGCCCTTTTCATGGTGTTATTCTCTTCAGCCTTATATATTTTATATCATTTTCCACCATTGCAAACACCATCTCCTTTCTCACAGAATGTGCCAAACGTATAGCCCTGCTTATCTCCGCCCACGCCGCCCTGTAATTGCTTTTTACGACATGAACAAGATATGGGGCGTGGGTTTTCTCTGGAGAGCCGTCATAAACTCTAAAATGGGAGCCGAATTTGAAACCGGTTTTTGGAAGCAGTCCCCTGTTTTTTAAATCTCTGTAAACGAAATATCTTTCTTCTATATCTGGCTGTATTTTTTTTGCATATTTCATGAATTCTTGCAACCCAATTTCCTTCCCATCTTTTATTATTTTTGCCCCTCTTTCCGCAATATATGCTGCCTCCATCAAAGAAAGGAGCATGAATTTATTGCAGCTCTTTCCCATAAAATCCCCTTCCAATTTTTTGATTAGCTTCTCGCTCCATACAATGCATCTGTCTTTCAGCAGATATACACTCCCTTCATAATTTTTCTCTTCAAATTTCCCCTTCAATTTGAAAAATTTTACGATATAGTATGTTAAATCTCCTTCTTCGTCCACAATGCCTATGATCAAATTCTTATCCATTTTCTCAAGCCATTCCACAAGCTCTTTTATTGAAAATATCGCCCTCTCGGATATTGGCATAACTATATAAGATGGCGCCGCTGGAGGGCGATGGCCGCGTTGATACAGATAAAAATGCTTATCTATGGTTATTATGTAGCCCCTTTCTCTTAAATCTCTATAAACAAGATATTTTATTTCAAAATCTTTTTCCTTTTTTACAGCGGATTCGAAAAATTGCTGAATGGCTGCATCAAGCCTGCCTTTTTCAACGAGATAACATGCTTCTATGGGGCTGAGATAGAGCTTTTTCCCTTTGAATTTTCCATATGCTCCTTTGTTGTATATTCTGTTTGCTTCTTTTCCTTCCACAATGACTTTCTTTCCTTTTATCTCCATGTTATCTTCTTTTTATGTAATCGATAAATCCTTCAAAAATTTCTCTGCCATCCGGTCTTCCATACAAACCCTGCCATGGATGAAAAGCTCTTTCTGGATGTGGCATCATGCCCAAAATATTGCCATCAGGATTGCTGATTCCAGCTATGTTTTTGTATGAGCCATTTGGATTCCATGGATAGCCTGCAAGATTCCCTTTTTCATCGACATATCTAAAGACAACCAGTTTTTCAGCTTCTTCAGCATATTCCTCATTTTTAAACATTAACTTCCCTTCTGCATGGGCACATGGAATAATTCCGATTTTTCCAACTGGAACATTCCTCGTTATCCTGCTATTTCCTTCATGCCTTATGAATGTTGGACGGCACTCAAATTTGTTTGAGTCATTTGCAGCCAGACAGGCTTCTGGCTCATCGCTTATTCCATTCAAAGCCGGTAAAATGCCCAGTTCTATCAAAACTTGGAAGCCATTGCATATTCCCATAATGGGGTAGCCATCTTCAATATACCTTTTTAAATCATCCATGATGGCAGCCTTCAAACGGGCGGCAAAAATGGCGCCAGCCCGCACATAGTCGCCAGCTGAAAATCCGCCTGGAATAAATATTCCATCGTAATCAAATATTTTTCTCTTTCCTGTCTCAAGCTCCTTAACATGAACATATTCTGGCTTGACTCCAAGCTCTTTAAATGCATAAAAGCTTTCTTCCTCACAATTCGTTCCCTCCATTCTTATCAAAGCCACTTTTATCTCTTCCACAAAGGTAATATTGCATCAATATAAAAATTGTAGTGGCATTTGAAAAAATTTTATATAACTGTGCTATATGTTTGAAAAGGGGCTCGTAGCTCAGCTAGGTAGAGCATCTGGCTTTTAACCAGATGGTCGGGGGTTCGAATCCCCCCGAGCCCGCTACCTTGCCTTCTCCCATTTTCTTAACTCGAGTACTTTTGCAAGACTGCTGCCTCTTCTTATTTCCTCTCTTATTCTATTTTCTCTTTCCATTACATTCATAGCCCTGTTGGCAATTTCAACAGCAATTTCTTTTGGAATAGCAACAACGCCATTGTCATCGCCCACAATCCAGTCTCCTTTTTTGACAACCTGCCCTCCGCATTTTATTTCCGTGCCAATTTCTCCATATCCTTTTGGTTCTCCCGCCTCAGGATTTATGTTTCGATAAAAGACAGGAATATCAAGCTTTTTTATGTGGTCAACATCCCTTATTGAGCCATCTATAACGACGCCTTCTATTTTTTTAACCACAGCACTATTGGTGGCGAGCTCACCCCATATAGCTTTATCTCCATGCTCCTCAACAACTATGATTGTATTTTCATCTGCCATATCTATGGCTTCTATGACTTTAGCCCAGTCTCCATCAATTGTGCGGACAGTCAAAGCTTTCCCTGCCATTTTATAACCAGCTTTCAATGGCTTTATTCCTCGCATCGCCCCCCTATTGTGCATTGCATCACATATGTTGCAGGTTGAAACCATTTTGAATGCCTTTTTTATCTCCTCGCTCTTATACTTCCTGAACAACTTGCTTTCTATCCTTGCTCCCTGCATAGCTTTTTTTATGTTTTGCGTCGCTTCTTTAACCTTTTCAGCTTTTATGATAGCTCCTCCAACAATGACAATGCTCGCTCCCTTTCTTACAGCCTCGCCAGCAGTTTCGCTATTTATACCACCTGCAACAGCTACTGGAATGCTACACACTCTCGCAACTTTTTCAAGAGCATCAAATACACTTTCTCCAAGCATCTGTTCATCTATGCCTGTATGAACACAGATGTAATCAACGCCAAGTTTTTCAACTTCTTTTGCCCTTCTCTCCACGTCTTTCACGCCCAGTAAATCCACCATGACCTCGATACCATACTTCCTTGCCGCCTCAACAACTTCCTTTACTGTCTCATCGCTCGCAAGCCCCAGAATCGATATAACGCTTGCTCCCGCCTTGGCGACCATCTCTGCCTCGACGCTCCCAACATCCATTGTTTTCATGTCCGCAACAACCTTCCCAAGCCTGCTCAGCTGCCTAACAATCTCCATCCCCTCTGCTTTGATAAGGGGCGTGCCAGCCTCCAGCCAGTCGGCGCCCCCCTCCAAAGCTTCTTTTGCAATTTGAATGGCTCGCTTTCCATTTATTAGATCCAGCGCAACCTGCAACAATGCCATGGTATTAAATTGAAGCATTATTAAAAATGGTTGTTCGCCATTTGCAAATCTAAGACAACTTAGTATCGATACTGAATACACTTAGTATTTGTTTTATTTAAACTTTTTTGAGAAGATATGATTTTATTAAATCCCGCCTTTTGTGCTGAGCCATTATTTTAAAACCGGAGGGCAGGCCTTTTTTATATATAAAATCCAGGAAGTCCCATTGCTTTCTGTAGACAACAAAAGCGTTTTCTTTCATATCTTTCTTTATTCTATCAAAAACCTTTTCATATGGCTCAACACCATATGAAACAATTATAACATCGTAGCCATTGATCGGATATGTTAAAGCATCTCCATACTCAATTTTTACATCCAAACTATATTTTTTCACCATTTCCCTCGCCATTTCAACCGCTTCTTTATTTTTATCTATGCCTGTATAATTTGCCGGGATGTTTTTTGCAAGTATGATGAGTGTGTTTGGAATCGGCCCACAACCAATATGGATAACCTTGCTGTTTTCATTTATTGGAACCATTTGAAATTCTTCGAGAGTCATTTTTTCATATATGTTAATGTAAGCGCGATGAAACGGCTTCAAAAATTTCTCAAGTGCTATGAATGCATGGTCATGCATGCTTTTGCTACGCATGCTTTGTATAGCATGGCAAATAAATAAATTATATTGATATTTGTTAGCATGCAACATTCACGAAATGGCAAATTTGCAATGAAAAGTGGGGGGTGAAAATGAAAATTATGCCAAAAATTGAATGCAGCAAGGCGAAATAAAATAGTTTTTGAAAAAAAGCTGTCTAAATAAATGCAGTTTAGCTACTTGCAATACTATGTTTTTCTTTATGCAATACAAAAAAATTTAGCAATGCTTATATTGCCACAAAATATAGTGTCTTACGGACTACCGTTGGACACGATAATATGGAAGAAGTAAAGAAAGTTGCCATATATGCTCGCGTTAGCACAGAGGATCAGGCAAAAGAAGGTTTTAGCTTGGCTTCGCAATTGGAAAAGTTGCGTAGCTATTGCAAGGCAAGAGGATGGAGTATTGTGGGCGAGTATATTGATGATGGCTATAGTGGAAGAAATACTAATCGCCCTGCTTACAGAAAAATGATGGAAGACATGCCAAAATGGGATGTGCTTTTGGTCATGAAAATGGACAGGATTCATCGCAACAGCAAAAACTTCATGCTCATGATGGAAGAGTTGCGAAAAAAAGGCAAGGAATTTGTTTCAATGACTGAAAGCCTAGACACAAGCACGGCAATGGGGCGTTTTGTCATGGATATAATTCAGAGGATAGCCCAACTTGAAAGTGAGCAGATTGGCGAGCGTGTCTATGATGGCATGCGCCAAAAGGCGAAGCAGGGAGCGGGCATGCTGGGCTCGCCGCCGCCATATGGCTACATATATAACAATGGAAATCTCTTTCTTGTAGACCAGGAGGCAAACGTTGTTAAAAAAATGTTCGAGATGTATCTTCATGGCGATAGTTTGAAGGAAATTGAGGATTGGCTGAATAAAAATGGAATAAAAACAAAGAAAGGTGGTAACTGGGGAAAAAAGACTGTGGCAAGAATTTTGTCCAACCCTATATATTGCGGATACATTGAATGGGATGATATTCTGTTTAAAGGAGGGCATAAAGCCATTGTAAGCATCGAGGAATTCAATGAAGTGCAAAAGCTAAAATGGAAGAAAGCAAAAAAGAAGGGAAAGATATTCATCATTGAAAATGGAAAGAAAAAATTCCTGAAGTGAAAAATGAGCTGGAAAAGAAAATGGACGACATTGCTTATCCTATCAATAATATGGTTAATACTACATATCGATGCCATTCCTAAAATTTTGAATAAAAATTATTCTTCCTTATTCCATTTATTTATCCTTATTTTAACGCTTGCAATAGGTGTTTTTGGTATAATGTATTGCTATTACAAGCTAAAACAAATTGAAGAATGAATTTAACAAAATTCATCGAATCAAAACCGTTTTCATGAAAATAAAAATGGCAAGAATAAAGAAAAATAATGATAGAAGGATGTTTTGCCCAAGAAGGAACAAAGCAAAAATGAAAAGAAGAATGCCAATAATTGAATTGGTGACTTTTCCAATCCTTTTCTTTCCGAATCTTTTCATCATGTAATATAGCTCAACCAAGAACCATCCAGCATATGACATCTTTAATACATGAGCCAGATATTATCAATCTTTTGTTTTAATGATGGTCTACATATTTGCAATACTTAGTTTATCTTGTTTCGATACTATATAATCATCATATTTACTTTTGCAAAACTATATGGTAAGGTGGGTCAACAATTATCGGCTTATCATATACTTAGTTTATGTTATATCGATACTATGCAGCCTTTGTTTTGCGATTTGTGAGATAGATAATTTAAAGCAGGGTAATTTACCCTTGAGCTACACTTTTTTCTTGCTTCTTTCCTCTTTTATTATCTCTGCAATTTTTTTTATTATCTCCGCCTTCTTTCCCTTTTTTTCAATTAAAACACATCCTTCCTTGCGCCACCATCTTGCTGGATGAGCCTTCTCAACCTTTATTGGATTCAATCCAAGCTTTTTCGCTGCTTTAAAAATTTCGTCTATGGTTGGATTTACAACAGCGATGCTTTTCGCCACCTTGCGCCATTTGCGCGGCGTGTGGCTGTCAAAATAGATGGGCCATAAAACTATTTTATCACGCATTCTTTTCTTCTTCTATAAGAACGGCATTAACGATGCCGTGCTGTCCAGGACGAGATGTAATGCGGGCTTTGCCAATGTCAGTGATGACTATAGCTCCTTTAGTTATTATATCTCGCCTTACATAATGAGGATTTGCAGGATTTTCAAGAACATCTTTTATTTCCACTTTTTTTGTCTCGCCCGTTTTTGGATTTGTAACATTTGCATATTTAATGGCGAGCAATCGTATCTTATAATTTCCTCCCCTCACCCTTATCTTTCTCGCTACCTTTTCTCCTATAACAGCTGGAAGTGGATCTCTTCCAAGCTCATATTTCCTTTTCTTCCTTGCAAGCCTCACACGACCGCCAGTCTCCTTTCTTCCTGCTCTTCCATGCCATTGCATGCTTGCATATATGATGTTATAAATAAAGTTTTGGATTCTTATTGAAAAAATTAAAAATGCTGCAGCGATTCAAATCATGAAGAAAATAATAGCTGGCTCTTCATCGCCGATGCTTGCAAAAAATCTGGCAAAGGAGTTGAAGGCGCCAATAGCGAGTGTT
>JAGGXG010000048.1 GCA_021163175.1 Thermoplasmata archaeon | reverse complement strand
GCATATATTTCATCCTCTATTTTTTTAGCAAGCTCATCAAGATTGCCTTCTTTATATCTCTCTTCAGTTGGTTCCACCCTTACATGCAAAGTTGTCATTTCATGCTTTTTTGTCTTTACAAGCTGATAATTTCCACTCACTCCTTCGACATGCATGATTGCTTCTTCAATTTGCCTCGGAAATACTATCACACCCTTGACTTTCATCATATCATCGCTCCTTCCTTTAATGCGAGATTGTATGGGCAATGTTCTTCCACACTCGCAGAGCTCTTCGCTATAACTTGCTATGTCCCTCGTCCTGAATCTTATTGCAGGAAAAGCTTCTTTGGTAAGCGTAGTTAAAACTAACTCGCCTTCTTCTCCTGGCTCGAGTCTCTCCCCAGTTTTTGGATCTATGATTTCCGCCAGAAAATGGTCAGCATTGATATGCAATTTTTTCTCCTCACATTCCGATACGACACCTGGCCCTATTATTTCTGTTAATCCATAATGCTCATGTGCAACGATTCCCCATGTTTCCTCTATTTTCTTCCGCATTTCATCACTCCATGCTTCAGCTCCAAAAAGCCCGAGATGAAGCTTGAAATCCTTGCTGGGTTCATACCCCATTTCTTTTGCAACTTCAGCCATATACAATGCATAGCTTGGTGTGGCTGCTAAAGCAGTTGTGCCAAAATCTTTCATAACATTGATCTGCCTTTTTGTGTTACCACTGCTTATTGGAATGACTGTTGCCCCTATTTTTTGTGCTCCTTTTTCAAAGCCATGAGCGCCAGTAAACAAGCCGTAGCCATAAGCATTTTGCAAAATGTCGCTTTTTCTTAGCCCGTTAGCCCATAAAGAGCGAGCCATTACATCAGCCCAGATTTCTAAATCGTGCTTTGTGTATGTGCCCACTACTGGTTTTCCAGTAGTGCCAGATGATGCATGAACTTCAACCACATCATCCATCTCCACGCACAACAAGCCAAAAGGATAATAATTCCGTAACTCTTCTTTTGTCAAAAATGGTATCTTGCTTAAATCATCCAGACTTTTAATATCATCTGGCCTTATTCCAGCTTTCTTAAATTTCTCACGATATATGGCATTTTTTTCATAAGCCATCTTTACTACTTTTTTAAGACGCGCAAGCTGCAATTCCTTTAAATCCTTCAATGGCATTGTTTCTATTTTTTCGTCCCAGAATTTCATGTTTTGAATTCCTGCAATGTATAAAAATTTAAAGGATTTGGACTATATCAATATGGACTTTGCAATAAAAGAGGTAAAAGCAAGGGAAATTCTTGACTCAAGAGGAAATCCCACCATCGAGGTTGAAATGCGTTGTGGAAAAAGCATTGCCATTGCAAGCGCTCCTTCGGGGGCATCGAAGGGGAAAAATGAGGCTGTAGAAATAAGGGGAGGGAAAGCTTTCCATGGGAAAAGCGTTGAAATGGCGATAGAGAATGTCAACAAAATAATTGCTCCAGCTTTAAAAGGAATGGATGTGAGGGAGCAGGAAGAAATAGACAGAAAGCTCATCGCCATAGATGGAACAAAAAATAAAAGCCTGCTCGGCGGCAACGCATGCATTGCCGTTTCCATGGCCGCCGTAAGATGCGCCGCCCTCGCCGAGAAAAAGGAATTGTATGAGTATATTAACGAGGGTGCAAAGCTTTTGCCAGTTCCTTTTCTCAATGTTATAAATGGTGGGATGCACGCTGGAAATAGCCTTGCTATACAGGAGCATATGATAGTGCCGATAAAAGCGAGGAGCTTTAAAGAAGCTATGATAATGGCATGCGAGACATACTATAGCCTTAAGGAAATAATAAAGGAAAAGCATGGGAAAAATGCAATAAATGTTGGTGATGAAGGTGGATTTGCTCCTCCTCTAAAAAGCAGTTATGAAGCTTTGGAATTGATTATGAAGGCAATAGAAGAAAATGGATATGAAAATGAAATCAAGCTTGCCATCGATGCTGCTGCATCAAGTTTTTTTGACGGCGAATTTTATGAAATAGATGGCAAGAAAATGAAGGATGGGCTGCTTGATTTTTATATCGAGCTTGCATCCACATTTCCAATACTCTCTATCGAGGATGCATTTCATGAAGAGGACTGGCATCGCTTTGCAGAGCTTACAAAAAAAATTGGAAACAAAGTCCAGATTGTTGGAGACGATATTTTTGTTACAAATCCAAAAAGGTTGAAAAAAGGAATAAAAATGGAAGCATGCAATGCTCTGCTATTAAAGCCAAATCAAATCGGAACTGTAACGGAAGCTATAGAAGTTGCGAAAATTTGCAAGGAAAATGGATATGCGATAATGGTTTCTCATCGGTCTGGCGAAACATGCGATGATTTTATAGCAGATTTGGCAGTTGCGATAGAAGCAGGACAGATAAAAGCTGGAGCTCCAGCTCGAGGGGAGAGAGTGGCAAAATACAACAGGCTGATGAAAATTGAAGAAGAGCTGGAGAAAAAAGAATATGCAGGGATAAGATGGAAAAAAATGGGATTATAAAATACAGGCAAGTAGGAATCATTCATTCTCCTTTTAAGGAGCCGATTGGCACACCAATACAACCAAAAGAGGCGAGGGGAATAAAAGGAAGAGTTGAGGTATTCAAAGAATATGAAGATGGATTGGATGGCATAGAAGAATTTTCCCATCTCGTTTTAATATATCATTTTCATCTGATCAAGGAGGGAAAGCTTAGGGTCATTCCATATATGGGCGATGAGCCAAAAGGAGTTTTTGCGACAAGAGCACCATCTCGCCCCAATCCAATCGGCATTTCAACTGTAAAGTTGCTTAAAAGGGATGGCAATATTTTGCATGTTGAAAATGTGGACATCATAGACTCAACGCCATTGCTGGATATAAAGCCTTATGTGCCATTCTTTGATGATTACATGGATGTGAAAATAGGATGGCTTGAGGAAAGAATCCATAGATTGAAAGAAACGAGAGATGATGGAAGATTTGTTTAATACAAACTTTCATCTATGCTTCCATCTGGCAGCATGTTATCAGGATGAGAGATTCCATTCTCTTCCATTTGGTAACGGGTGCAGCTTTCCCAATCTCCCTTACAATACAATTCAATCCATTTCCTGTCCAATTTTCCTTTATCATAAAAATAATGCATGGGACAAACAGAAAACCATTTGCATTCATGCATAAAAACCTTTAGCTTTTTATATTCCAGAATCATTTTCTCTCTCAGCTCCTCATGATAAAGCAATGAAGCTGGATGATGAACTGGATATATTTTTTTCTCACCCAAAAACAATTTTCCATAAAATTCTTCTGGTAGTTCCATTCCATATTTATTCATGATGTATTTTGTGGCATAATAGCCGAGTGGAACAATTATTTCTGGATTTATTATTTCTATCTCTCTATCCAGAAATCTACCGCATGCCTCTATCTCTTTTTTCTTAGGTTTTCTGTATTTGGGTAGCATGCATTTTATCAGATTTGTCATGTAAAACTGCTCCCTCCTCACTCCAGCCTTTTCAAATAACTCATCCAAAATCCTACCAGATGGACCCAGAAACATCTTCCCTTTCTCGTTTTCGATTTTCCCTGGAGCCTGAGCAACTATCATCACACGAGCATTTAAATCTCCTTCTCCAAAAACTTTATGTAGGGCTGTCCTCCATAATTCACAATTTCTGCATTTTCTTATTTCATCATTCAATGAATCCATTTTCATAATAGTAATATAGGCAGCATATTTTCTTTTTTATGATTCTTGGAATAAAGGGAGAGAAAAATTCTGGAAAGACGAGCCTTATAGAAAAATTGCTTGCCGCCATAGATAGGAAAGTTATTGTTATAAAAAGCAGCAGTCATGATAAATTCGATGAAGAAGGCAAAGATACATGGCGTTATCGCAAAGCTGGAGCAAAAGCAGCAATAATTGTTGGAGGCGAAACAGCATGTTATTCTTCAATGAGCATGGAAGAAGCAATTATCATGGCAAAGAAGATGCATCCTGACTTGATTATAATAGAGGGATATGAAAAGGTAAAAGGTGATGTTATAATAAGGCCAGATGAAAGCGTTGAAGAAGTGTTGAAAATGATTTCATTGAAAAGAAAAAAGATTGAAATATTTGTTGATGGAAAAAAATTGCCATTAAATGATTTCATAGCTGAGCTTTTTTACAAAACCATTAAAGCAATGCTGTCAACCCTTAAAGATGGAGAAGGAAAAGAGATAGACATAATAATAAATGATTAAATCAAAGCCTTTAAAATCATTGAAAATGCAATCAAAATCAGAAATAGAGCAAAGGCAAGCTTGAGTTGCCTCGCTTTCGTTAATTTAGCAAATTTTGCTCCAAGCTGGGCGCCCATTATTATGCCTGGCGAGAATATCGCGATCCATATTGCTTCAATATTTCCTAGCATGTAATGTTTTGCTGTGGAAGCTATGGAGGTGAATATTATGGCGAAGCTTGAAGTTGCAATGGCAGCATGAATGGACAAGCCAATATAGGTAAGAAAAGGAACATTTATTATTCCTCCTCCAACACCGAGCAAGCCAGAAGTTAAGCCTGAAAAAAATCCTCCAAAGGGAATAAGCCATGCTTTAAGCTTTTTTTCTATCAAAACATCATGCCTTATCATCCTCATTGCAACAATTATCAAAACAATGCCAAAGATGAGTTTTAATAAGCTTTCATCTATGGCCATGGTTGTCCATGCCCCAATATAAGCTCCAAATATAGATGGCAAAGCAATTAGCAATCCAGCCCTATAATGGATTGAGCCATGCTTCCTGTATTCAACAACTGCAGATATTGAAGAAAAAATTATGATGGCTGAAGACGTTCCAACGGCATGATGAATGGGCACACCAAGAAAAGTAAGGGCAGGCACAATCAGGAAGCCGCCGCCCAAGCCAAATAATGCGGCAAGAAAACCAATTGCTATTGCGAGCAAAAAATACAGGATGTAGGAAAGCATGAAGTAATGGATGATGCAGTTAATAATTGTTGCTGTAAAAACTGCAAAGCATTTTATGGGCATATGCATGAATTAATTTTTGAATCCACATAATTGATAGGTTATCATAGTTTACTTCAAAAACGGGGTTGATGATATGTTAAAGCCCGCCCCCGCATTATAAAAGGAGGTGGGCGAAAATGTTGTATGCAGGTATGGATGTGCATAAGAAGTTTTGTCAGGTCATAGTATGCACAAAAGAAGGAGAAGT
>JAGGXG010000077.1 GCA_021163175.1 Thermoplasmata archaeon | reverse complement strand
GAACAGGCATAGGAATGGGAATCATAAACGAGGAAAAAATATATCATGGCAATGGAGTAGCTGGCGAGTTAGGACATATTGTTATCGGAGGGGATGAGAAGTGTGTATGTGGTGGAAAGGGGCATCTGGAATGCTATTTTTCTGGATGGAGTATAAAAAAGAGATACGGCATGGAGGCAAAAGAATTATTTGAAAAGGATGAATTTCCATATGATGAGAATTTTGATGTTTTTTGTAAATCTATTGCTAACGCAATCTTACTTTTTGATCCCTCTATTGTAGCAATAGGAGGTAGAATTGGAGGAAGGTTGAATGAGAAAAAACTTTCCAGAATATATGATTTTCTTCCTTCTCAATTTAAGCCAAAAATAAAAACAATAAAGGATGACTATATGGTGGCTAAAGGAGCAGCTTACCTTGCAATGGAATCATTGAAAAATATTTAAGGGGCGAGTGTTTAACAATATGGTTGAAAATCGTCTCACATCTTTTATGGCGTGGGGCCAATATTGGGCGTTGCCATCATAATTGTTATAATTATCTTGCTCATTTTTATCATCAAATTTATGAAAAAGAAATAGCTATCTTGCAAGCTGGAAAGAGTAGCGAGTTGGCAGCTCATTTTTAATACTCGCCCTGTATGAACATAGCTTGCATTTATAGCCTATGACAACTTCTTCGCCAAGCAAAGAATAATTTTTTATGGGTTCAAGCTTTGCTCCGCATATGGGACACACTTTTAATTTTTTATTGCTTGCCTTCATTTTTGCATTTACTTTAACGAAGCCGGAGCGAGCCGCTATTATACGAACCCTGCGCATGCTTATGGTGTAGCTTTCATTCATTTTCTTTAATTCATTTATCACAGCTTCTCTTAGCTTTACAAGAGAGGGAAAGCTTTTATTTTTCCTCAATGCAAAATATATCGCATTTCTTACTTCCTCTTCTTTTGGCAGGGCATACATCCTAACCATACATCATTGGCTCCGTATACATCGCTTTGCTCGGCTTCGCCTTGTTCATCTGCGCCTTTATCTGCGCCTCTATCTGCTCCGCCTCCTTATAGAGGGGTTCGGGGTCAATTTTTATATCAGGCAACATTTTGTTTACAACTTCCAGAACCTTCGCAGCAGCTTTAGCATCTGGATAATCGGCGTGGGTGCCAGCAAGCAGGCAGGCGACGTTGAAATTGCGGCGCCTTCCCTCGTAAAGCAGTATGCCAGAAAGCCCGCTTACCATTCCTTCCTCCATAACTTTTATTCCATATCTCTCAAGCATTTTTCTTGCATCTTCAGTGCTTGCAACACCCATCAAAGGCGTTTCATCCTCTTTCTTTTCGAGGTTAAAGCCCTCTATGCATACAACAGAATTGCAATTATTTTCCTTGCACCAGTCTATTATTTTATTCGCTATTGGACGCAAAGTTGTGAAATGAGGGACGAATTCAGAAAGCATGACGACAAGGCGTTCATATTTTCCATTTGGTCCACATTTCTTTTCCTCTCCATAGAGGCGTATTGGAGGCAATGGTTCGCCATTCGATATTATGCTCATTGGCGGGAAATAATCAGAAAGGAAGGCAGCTATCAACTTGAGTTTTAAGCTATAGACAATGAAACGAGTTGCAATGGTTCCGATTAAACCGATTGTGGGAAATCCGGTTATCATCAGAGCATTTGAAAGCCTCATTTTCTGATATTCATATAACTCTATATCCATAATTTCCAATGCATTTTCGATTTATAATATTTCTTGCTGGCAAGGAAAGAAAATATAAGTATTTCTTTTTCCATTAAAATGTGCATAAAAAGGCAAAAAAAGCGAGGAAAAAAATCGCAGAGGAAAGAATTAAAAAGCTTTTCACGGAAGCCGAGAGGAGGGCAAAAGAAGGAAGGCTCGGGCTCTCAAATAGGTATGTCGAGATTGCAAGAAAAATTTCAATGAAATATCTGGTTAGGATTCCAAAAGATGCGAAAATGAGATTTTGTAGGAAATGCGGTTCATATCTCGTGCCCGGAAAAAATTGTAGAGTAAGGCTGCAGAAGCACAAAGTTGTTGTAACATGCCTAAATTGTGGAAATGTGAGAAGATACCCATACATTAGGGAGATAAAGGAAAGGAGAAAGGTTTAATACAAATTTTATTTTATAATTATGAAAAAGTTGCTTATCATTGGCATAGCAATTTTGCTTATGCCAATTTTTATGCCCTCGTTGCCAGCTAAAATAGAAAAGGATTCATGGGTCAAAATCGTGCAGCCGCAGAGTGGTGTGTATATAGATGGAAAAAAGATTATGAATTCCAGAAATTACATTTTTATTGGCACAGACTTTGTAAATGTGCAGGTAGAAGCAAGTGATAACATTTTTGTTGTGTATCTTTCGCTGAATGATGTCCTGAAAAAAGAGATGGTTCAATCAACATGGGATTATGATAAAAGTGATGGCTTTTCATATAATTTCACTAATTTAAAAATGGGCATCTATGCTATAGCCGCCGTTGGTGCAGCACTCGATATGGAAGAACCTATTGCTTTTGACTGGATAATGCCTGTGATAATAATCCATGTATGATTTAAGAGCAATTGAAGAGAAAATCAAAAATTGCAGAAAATGCAGATTGTGGAAAAGCAGGAAGAATGCTGTTGTTGGAGAAGGAAATGAAAATGCCAGAATCATGATGATTGGCGAGGCTCCAGGAAAAAAAGAAGATGAGCAGGGTCGTCCATTTGTTGGGAAAGCAGGGCAACTTTTGAATGAAATTTTGGGAGAGATTGGCATTGAAAGAGAAAGCATATACATAACCAATGTTGTAAAGTGTCGCCCTCCAAACAATAGAGATCCATTGCCAGATGAAATTAAAGCATGCAGCCCTTATCTGGAAATGCAGATCGAGATAATAAAGCCAGAGATAATCGCAACGCTTGGAAGATTTTCGACGGCTTTTATACTCTCCCTCTACGGCTTTAAGCCTCGCCCCATATCAGCAATTCATGGAAAGGTTTTTTCATCACCTCTGAATGGCATTAAAATAGTTCCATTGTATCATCCCGCCGCCTGCATATACAATCCTGCCCTGAAAGATGTTTTTAAAAAAGATGTAGAAATGTTAGCAAAATTATAGCAATTTGTTTGTAAATAATATAAAGATATAAATACCCAAAAAATTTAATAAATTAATGAAAAAATTGATGAGGGAGGAGGAAAAAGAAGAAAAAAGAAGAGCATCATTTTTGATAAGGAAACATGGTGTGGATGAGCTCTTCGCCATAAGAAAAAAAATACTGGATGAATTGAGAAACATTCAGGAAATGGAAGAAAAATTCAAGGCAAGGGAGATTTTATCCAAAATAAAAAGGGGAGAAGATGCGGAGAAATTGTTTGAAGAATATAAGGAAATGGTTGATTTATCACCTCCTTCAAATGAAAATATAGAAGTTATTGAAGTTCATCCTGTTACAAAACCATTTTCATATGTCAGGATTTTATATGATAGCGAAAACCATGAGCACATATATGAAGTGCTGGAGCCAGCTCTTTCAATGGAAGAGAGAAAGCTTTTAGATTTTTTGAAAGATACCCTCATAAAAACAATGGACATCGAGCTAACGGAATTCAATGAAGATGAGGCAAGAGAATATTTGAGAAAAAATGTCGATAGAATATTGAAGGACTATGGCGTGGCAGTGGATGACATAACCCATGAAAAAATAATGTATTACATAATAAGAGATTTCCTTGGATTTGGAAAAATAGATGTTTTGATGCGAGATCCAATGATTGAAGATATTTCATGCGATGCAGCTGGAGTGCCAATATTCATATACCATAGAAATTATGAGTCAATAAAAACGAATGTTATGTTTCGCGATGATGATGAACTCGATTCCTTTGTTATTCAACTTGCTCAAAAATGCGGCCGCCACATTTCGATAGCCCGCCCGTTGCTTGATGCGACGATGCCAGATGGCTCAAGATTGCAGGCTTCTTTATCAAGAGAGGTTTCTGCAATGGGCTCCAATTTCACAATAAGGAGATTTAGAGAAGAACCCTTTACGCCCACGCATTTAGCAGAATATGGAACAATCTCGCCTGAAGTGGCAGCATATTTCTGGATGGCCATCGAGCATGGTGCTTCCGCAATAATAGCTGGAGGAACAGCTTCTGGAAAAACAACAACACTGAATGCATTAAGTTTATTCATTCCACCTCAAATGAAAATAATATCAATAGAAGATACAAGAGAGATTAACCTGCCACATCCAAACTGGATTGCTTCTGTAACAAGAGAAACAACAGCAGAGGCAGAGGAAAGCAGAATAGGAATGTTTGAATTGCTTAAGGCTGCTTTGAGGCAGCGTCCGGAATACATACTTGTGGGAGAGATAAGAGGCGAGGAAGCTGTTGTTTTATTCCAGGCAATGGCAACAGGCCATACTGTGTATTCAACAATGCATGCTGATTCGATCTTTTCAGTTGTTCACAGGCTTGAGGGTGATCCCATAAACATTCCTCGAATTCAGCTTCAAGCTCTGGATATTGTTGTCATACAGGGATTGATGAGAATAGGCAGGAGGAGGGTCAGAAGGATAAAGGAAATTGTTGAAGTCGTTGGGCTTGATCCCACAACGGATGACATTTTAACAAATGAAGTCTTCAGATGGAATCCAAGGAAAGATAGTTTTGAATATTTTGGAAAAGGTCGCGTTATGGACAGGATAGCTGAATATCGTAATTGGACAGATAAAGAGCTAAATGAAGAATTCAATAATAGGGTGGAAGTAATAAAATGGATGATAAAAAATAAAATAGCGCATTATGTTGATGTTGGAAATGTTATAGCAGGTTATTATAAAGATCCTGAAAAAGTTTTGCAGAAGGTAAGAGAAAATGTTGACAAAATACCAGAGTCTGTGCTATAAAGTATTCGGCAGGCGGGCGGCGAAATCCTCGCAGATTGAATATATAAAGAGGAGTTTGGAGAAAGCTTTCATGGAGGTTAGGCCAGAAGCATATATTTCATTCGCATGGATGAATGGGATAATGGGCGCAATAGCAGGAGTAATTTTGATTTTAATTTATCCTTTGCTCTCCACCATCGGCATTTCTCTTCCTCCAAAAATACTCGCTATTCTAATTCCATCTCCATTGCTTTTGGCTGCGATGGCATATTTCATTACTCTAATGATTCCAGAAACAAGGGCGAATTCAAGGAAGAAAGATATAGAGAATAAATTACCATATGCCCTAAATTTCATAGCCGCTTTATCAACAGCTGGAATCACTCCAGCATTAATATTCAAAGCTCTCGGGGAGCAAAAGGTTTATGGAGAAGTTAGCAAGGAGGCAGCATGGATTTATCGCGATATAGCCATTTTTAGCATCGATATCATAACTGCTTTGAGAAATGCTGTTAGAAGGACGCCTTCCATAAGATTTCAGGAATTTTTACAGGGAGCGATAACAACAATAACATCTGGCGGCAACCTTAAAAATTATTTTTTGGCGAAAGCGGAAGAATACATGCGTGAAAACAGGAGATTACAGAAAGAATTTTTGGATACACTCGGTGTGCTTGCAGAAAGCTATGTTACTGTTGTTGTTGCTGGCCCATTGTTTCTCATCATAATACTTTCAATAATGACACTTATAGGCGGCGGAGGCGGCGGCTCCCTGATGATTTTATATCTTATTGCTTTTGTGATGCTTCCTGTCTCCCACTTAGGATTTGCTTTGGCAATAAGCTCAATGGCTCCGGAGGTGTGAAATGATTGGAAAAAGAATTACATGGATTGCATTCATTTTGATGTCCCTCTTCATTGGGGCATCTATGATCCTGAGGGCAAAGGGAAGTTACACTCTCTCAAATGTTGTTCTTGCCTCCTCAATATTAATTTTCCTCGCTTTCTCGGCGATACAAAGAAAAATAAAGGAGGATATGCTCGTTTTTATACCGGAAGATGTGAAGGAGAGGGAATGGAAATACTATTTTTCCTCCCTGCTATCTTTCGTTTTTCTCATCTTCACAACTATATTGAACATATTTATAGTATTCTTCAATCTATCAATTCCACGCATTTTAATCGATTTATTCATAGGGATTGTTCTTCTTTTAATGCTGTACACTGTATTTTCGATTCCAACAGCCGAGAAGAATAGAAGTTATTTCCTTCTCTTCCTTATAGCAACAATTCTCTCCATTGCTGTGCTTGCGTCGCAGCTCGATATATATCATCTTCCTCCAAATGCGCTTCCATTGCTCAAAAAAATGGGAGATCCTTTATTTATGATAAACATCGCCATAATATTCTGGATGGCTGCACTTATAACAGGTGGGGAACTTCCATCTCCTGTTGGATCCATAATAGGGATATATGAAAAAGGGAGAACAGTAAGGGAAGAGGTAATATTCAGAAGAAACATATTGTATGCAACAATCGTTGCATTTATTGCAATATTCATGGTAATAAATATCCTAACAATAATTGGCTTACCAAAAGTTAAAGTGAGTTATCTTCCATGGCAATATGCAATAATATTTACGAGCTTGGGTTTATTGATAACGGTTATGCTTTACATTCTTTTTATACTACCAGAAAAAACAACAAAGCTTAAGGAGAAATACGACATACATACTTTGTACAGGATAATCATTCTTTCCACCTCCGTTATAATTGCCGTTGTTTTCATAATAATGGCGATAATGGCTCAATTGAAAATGATGACTTCCATAGGCCCAATAAAAGTAACTCCATCCAACTCCATTGACTTTGCAATATTCGCCATACTCGTTTTGATAGGCCCATATGGTTTTTATGAATACTCATTATATAGAAGAATAGACTTAATGGAAGAGCGCTTTCCAGAATTTTTACGCGATTTAGCTGAGTCAAGAAAAGCGGGAATGACGATGGCAAAAGCTGTTGAAAACGCTGCCAAAGGAGATTATGGCTATCTCACGCCTGAGATTAAAAAAATGGCTGTTCAGATATCATGGGGTGTTCCATTTAGCGAAGCTTTGAGAAGATTTGGAGAGCGTATCAACACACCTTTGGTTATAAGAACAACTACAATGGTGGTTAAAGCTTCCGAATCTGGAGGAAAAATAGCAGATGTTATAGAAGCAGCAGCCAAAAATGTAAGGGAAATAAAAATATTACAGGCTGAACGCAAAACAGAGATGAAGATGTATTTGATGATTATCTATGTTTCCTTTTTTGTTTTTCTTGCAGTGATAGCCATACTCTCGGGCATGTTCCTGCCAAAACTCATAGCAGCCAGCAAAGCCATAGGCGGCGCTGGCGGCGGAATCGGCGTGAGTGTTGGAGGGGCGAGCATAGAGGAATACCGCTTCATATATGTATGCACAGCATTGTCACAGGCGATAGGCAATGGCATAGTCGCTGGAGCACTTTCAGAAGGAAAAATGATAGCGGGATTGAGACATGCTGCAATAATGGTTCTTGTAACATATCTAGCATTCAGACTAATGTTCTGATTTGCTTAGGTGAAGAAGATACCATAAATTATATAACCAAATTTTTTATTAAAGGAGTGTGACGGTAAGCAAAAAATTGACAGTGTTGATTATGTTCCTTATGCTCTTTTCAAATATCTCAATTGCAGCCAAGCCAGATATATACATAAAAAATGTTGAGATTCCATCAGGTAAAATTTATGATGGCGATGAAGTGCCAGTAAATTTTACAGTAGCCAATAACGGAGATGAAACAGTTAGTTTTGAAGTTGCAATGTTTGTTGATGATAGAAACAAAATAGTTGATAGCATAAATGTAACTTTAAAAGCTGGAGAGAGCAAAAAAGAAACTTTATACTGGCTTGCTGAAAAAGGGAATCATACAATTTTCATATTTGCCGATTACAACAACATGGTAAATGAAGAAAGCGAGGACAACAATCTTGCAAGCATCGAAATCCATGTTATGAAACCGGAATATGCAGTATTTCCTCCAGAAACAGGCAAAGCAACATGGTGGGATGAAAAATGGCATTATAGAGTGCCGCTATATGTTTCAATGTTCGGGAAGAGAAGCGACTATGTATATCAAAACAAAATGGTTTACTGCAATTTAAATTTCACAAAATTGATGGACATAATTGCTGGCATTCAAACTGGCTCATTTTCAAAAAGAACTTTCGATCCGGATTCGGTTAGAGTGATAGAATATGAAAATGATAATGGAACATGGCATCCTTTAAGGAGTGTTGGAAGAGAAATCGTTTTATCGCCTAGCTATGATCCTGTAAAAAATGCCAATGCCACGCTGATATGGGTTCTGGAAGGAGCGCTGAAACCGCATGAAAGAAGATACTATTACATTTACTGGGATACAAAGGAGAACGGAAGAAAAAATGGAGAATATAGCAACATCTATTCTGGAATAAAAAATTGTGATTTTGAGGGCAACGAAGCATGGCGCAATACGACGGAGGGGAATATAAAATGGGATATGGGCTATGTAAATGACCCTTTGGAAAAAGACAGATGCTACAGAATACATGCAAAAGGATTGTATGGATTTGGAAGAGCATGGATAAAAGATTATTATACAAAAGTTAATTATGCAAAAGTTACGCAGAGCATAAAGGTTCCCGATGAAGGACAGAGCAACTACATATTCCATGGGAAGGTGTATGTGGCGTCTGATATTGATATTTTTGAATGGGAAATAGCCATAGACAACAATGTTATAGCAAGTGGCAGAATAAATTCTGGATGGAATGAAATAACAAGGAATGTAACCTCCTATCTGCATGGGAAAACCTCCGCTCTCGTTTCCTTCATGTTAAAGATAACGCAAACACAGATTTACAAGGATGCACATGAAGTGAATGCATATATAGATTCATTCTGGATAGAAAGTGAAAATCTGGAAAGCAAGATATATGAAAATTACTCAAGCGGCTGGGATGGAAGTGTTGATGTAGAAAAGGAATTTGTTGCTGGTGTTAAAGGAAAAAATTCGATAGAAAAAATAGAAGTAAAAACATTGGCTGATCCAAAAGAAGTTGTTGCAAAGCTCTATTCACCTTACCAGAAAGTTGTTAAAGCAACGATTCCTTTTCCAGATCCAGGCTTTGAATGGAGCTATACATCCACATTTATCTCAGATGAAAAAACTGGAAATGCTGAAATAAAAAGTGGTGTTTCTCATTCTGGAAGCAAATCTGTTCTGCTTAAACTTTCAAATTATATAGGAAAATTCAAAATAGAAAATGAAAATGTTAAGGAAAAAGATTCTGCAGGATTCAGACAAAATATCACATATCAGATACCTCTATCATACATTCCTTCATTATTCTTCTGGTATAAAATAGATAAATCCTCATCATCAAGCTATCTCAATTACACACTTCTTACAATAGGTTCTTCGCCACTATCTCATAAAATTTATCTTTCAAGCCTATCCAGAGATGGAGACTGGCACATGTACAGGTTGCCAGATTCAATAGTCAAAAAATGGCGAAATCATGGGGGTAAACTTGCTGGAATAGAAATAAGGCTTATAGCTGGAGAAGAGGGGGCGGAGGACACAATATACATCGATGACCTTGGCTATTCACTTATGCCAGTTGATTCGGATAGAACAAGCTGGGTAGTTAACAACTTCTACAATTTCACAAATGGCGAGCTAACAGGGCGGTGGCGCCTCGATGTCATTGCTTCTGATGCTTCCGATTACAGGATAACGAAGAGTGTTTTCATGGAAGTGCTCCCATCTGCAGATTTAGAAGTATATAAAATTGATTTTCCAAATGGGCTCCAAGAAGGAGAGATGGGGAAGTTTATAGTTTATGTGCGCAATAATGGGCCGAAGAGCATAAACGATAGCACCCCGATAAATGTCTCTCTTACGCTTTATCAGGATGCTCTGAAACCCATTAAACTAAAGAAATCAATTGCAGGATTGAATAAAGGAGAAAGCAAACAGGTTTATTTTGAATGGACTGCAAGCTATGGAAACGCATCCTATGATGGAATATGGAATGTAATAGCCAGGATAAATGAGGAAAACGTGATAGACGAATGGAACAGCATGAACAATTGGTTGGCGAAGAAGATAAAAATAGAACCCCGTCCAGATATGAAAATAGAGATGGATGACATTGCCTTTTCACCAATGCATCCATTAAACGGGAAAGTGAATATAACAACGATTGTTCATAACATTGGATATAAAGAAGGGAATGCGAGATTGAAGATATATGAAAAAGAAGAGGAAGAGAAAAGATATATATTGATCTCGAACACCAGCTTGCAAAAAATAATAGGAGGGAAGTCCTGGGAAAGATTTTCATTCCAATGGAATGCTCTTTCAAATGGAACATACAATATAAAAATAGTTGTAGAATGCGATGATGAGCTCAACACGGCAAACAATGTTGTTATAAAAGATTTGAAGGTTGGAGGAAATGTGGATACAAATAAACCGCATATATTGAATGCAAGATTGAATAAAAAAACAGTATGCATGGGCGAAGAATTCACCATAACAGCAACAATATTTGATGATGAAACGAGCATTGATAAAGCCATCATTTATATAGGAAATGAAAGCGATGAGATCGAGACAGTTATGCACAGAATAGATGAAACGGATGTTTACTATGCTAACTTTACAATCAATAAAATAGGAGAATACTGGTTTTATGTAAAAGCATGGGATACTGCAAACATTCAAAATGAGAATGAGAGCAAAAAGGAATACTTCAGAACGATATATGAAGGAATAGAGACAAATCCACCGAACATAACAGGCATAACATACCAGAGTAAACAAGTGGTAGATGAGCCGGTTAACATATCTGCATATATAGATGATGAAAGCGGCATACTCAATGCCTATATTTATATAATTCATAATGGAATCGAAGAAAAAGAGGAGATGGAGCATAAAAATGGGAGCAAGATATACTATTACAGCAGGAAGTATGATGTGGGCAACTATGCTTTCTATATAGAGGCAATAGACAATTCTGCAAACAGAAATAGAAATACAACATCAAAACACTTCTTTGAAATACCCTCAGATTATGATGGAGATGGCGTTCCAGATAAAATAGAAATTAATGTTGGTGGCGATCCCAAAAACAGGAATGATACCATAAATGTAAGCGTGGATAGATGGATTGGCTATCTTATATTCATAAAGGAAGATAACAAATACATTTACTGGAGTAAAACAGATAATAAAACAAGGGATACAAGTTCAAAAGATGTTAATGGAGATGGTTATCTCGACATACTATTCGATGCCAATGGCGATGGAGTATATGACCACTATTACAACAAGCATGAGGGCTCCATAAACATTTATAAAGAAACTAAAGAAGAAAAGGAGATTGAAATGATATGGATACTGCCTCCTTCGATTCTTTTCATTGTTGTTGGCTTGCTCTTCATAATATTGCGCAGGAAATATTAAAGCAAAGCTTTCAAATTCGGGATCAATATCATTGAAAAGATTGCGATTATTATCATAAATGAGATACTGGATGCAATATAATCTGCTATCTTCTCTCCCTTTTTCAACTTCAATTTCTCTATTAGCCAGCTAACACCGTCTTTAAACAAGTAGCCCCCATCCAAAGGCAGAGCCGGTAATGCATTAAATGTTCCGAGAGCAAAATTAAGCCAGAAGAGCCAGTAGAAAAAGTTCATCAGAGGAAGAAACAATGGTTGCATGGGATAGCTGTACAGAGATGCGAGTTCCTCTGGAAAGGGGGATAAACCATGGAAAGGTAACGAAACAAATACAAAAAAATTCGTTTTGAATGGATTGTACAGGTTTATGAAATAATCGGGTTCAACCACCATGTTTTTGAAATTGGCTACACTGATCCCAATGAATCCTTTATCCTTGTCTTTTGCGTCATGTGTATAATTATACTTACTGGCTAAAACAATGCTGATATCACCAAAAATTCCATCATAATAATAAGATATGTTTATTTTTTCATTTTCGTGGGTTGTATTCATGAAATCCATAAAAGTTGTGATGTTGTTCATTTTTATTCCATTTATCATGTATATGCAATAACCCTTCTTTATCTCTCCATATGCTGGCGAATTTTTAACAACGCCAGCAACAATAATTCCATGGACATATTTCTTCTGCTGGATTTCGCCATTTTTGAAAAAAGTTATGTTATATGCCTTGCCTGCTTCAAAAGATTTGGTCACTTCTTCAAGGTCTTTCATATTTTCCACATTGCTTCCATCTATGCTTGTTATTATGCTCCATTCTTTTATTCCTTCAATATCACCAATGGTTGCAACGCCTTTTTCTTTGGGTGCAACTGCCGGTGAAAAAACAAATGCAAGCAAAAGAATGGATATGATTGCGAGCATTATGTTTGTAGTTGGGCCAGCAGAAAAAACTCTCGCTCTCTTTATACGCTTTTCTTTCAGCAATTTTTCTTCATCTGGCTCAACAAATGCACCTACTGGAAAAATGAGGAAAAGCAAGCCAAGTGAGTTTATTCTTATTTTTGCAACCCTTGCAAGTATTCCGTGAGAAAATTCATGAAATATGATGGCAATAGCAATAGCAGCTATTCCATACCATATTGGGATAACAGGATTTATTCCAGGCAAGCCTATTATGAGGCGAGGAGATATTGTTCTTGTTATTTTAAAGGATAGATACACGCTTCTCGCTATCAACCATGTTGTCAAGACCATGGCAATTATCGTTACAGCAATGGAAAAATCGCCATATCTCTTCCATATTTTCTTTCTGGCTATTCTGTCGATTAACTTTTTTCCTTTCTCAGTTTTCCACATTATGAGAGGGCCAACAACGGTAAAATGCTCCCCTCCTTTCTTTTTCACTATGTAAAGCAGTATTGCCCAGATTGCAAATGCTATGGCAACCTCAATCAGCACTTTCATCATTTTCTTTCCTCTTGTAAACGTCTTCCATTATGTGGTATAGAACACTACCTATAAATGCTATTAGGATGGCCATAATTAGCTTTGTTATAAAAGAAAATGAAACAATATACTGGCTTATTATCACCTCTATGGGTCTTTCTCTCAAAATCTCTATTATGATATTCGAAAATGCTGATAAAATCAATCCAAAAGCGATGAGGGAAAATGGTATAAGGACGTATTGCCACAGAACCCTCTTTTCCTTAAAATATGTATCGATAAATTTCCCCAATGGAATGAAAAGTATTGCGATTATAAACCACCATATTATTCCATTTACGAATTTTGCAATTTCTTCCTCATCACCTGTTGATATTATTCTACTCATTGATATTATGGCTATCATTATGATGAGAGTGGATATTACTGTAGAGAATATTGTAAGGCGGCCGCTTTTTAAACCTATGCTTATCTCCCTTGCAATTTTTGAAAGCACGCCTTCGATATGCAAAACTCTTGCCAGCAGATAAAGCCCAAGAACAAGTATTATGAGCGAGAAACCCATCGACGGCAGGCCCAGAAAGGCGGCGGCGCCCCACACAAGGAATATGATGGCAAGCGGGAGCATAAATTTTTTCTGCAACTTTTCGTCTTTCATGAGTTTTTTTATCAAATAATATGTTCCTTCTAAAGTTTCGCTCTGCTTCACAACCACTCTGCGAATTGCATCAACTTTTATTCTGGATTCAATTATGGGAAGAATGTATTCATCTTCTGCCCCATCACTTATCAAAATAACGCTATCTGGCTTTGTTTTTTCAATGACTTCATCAAGCTGGCTGGCAAGCTTTTTATCGGATTTTATTCCAACTTTTATATCTCCGCATATCGTGGCTATTTCCGCATTTTCAATTTCATCATATGTTTTTATTGCTGAAAACATGCAATTTACATCAGAATCTTCTGGATCAGCTAAGGCAAGTTTTTCAGCGGCTTTCAAATTTTCTTTCCTTCCAATAACTGGTGATGCCACTCCTGCCTTCCTTCCTAAATCGTCGTCTCGATCCACGCATAAAACCAATACTTTTTTCATTACAAATAATCATCATGAAAATATATAATAAAATTACGGATTTTGTGTCAAAATTTAAAGAAAAGGAAAAGGGATTAAGGTAACATGTCTCCAGCGAATGCATCAACATAGAAGGGATCCACATTCACGCCTGCATAGCCCGATGCCCATTCCTCCATTTTTTGTACAGCGTATGCTGCATCATCTTCAAAGCTTGCATATTGATTCCATCCCTCCATCTGATAATATGTGAATACACCATTTTGCATATCTGGTGTTCCATCATATGAATAATCTCTGTTGCTTGCAAAAGCTCCAACCCTTCCATCTTTCACAAGGCCTTTAAAATCACCAATCTGGCATGCATCAAATGCAAAGTAAATGTGGCTGGAGTCAGCAGCATCAAATTTGGCTTCAAGCCATCCATGTGTTATATAAACCATGTCTGTGGAAATCATGCAGGAACCATATTTTTTGTATTTTACTCCATGTCCTGAATAAGTAAATACGACATAATCGTCTGCATCCTCACTTGCAAGCAATTCATTGATTTTCTCTTCTATATTGTCGGCTGTTGCTTGCGAATCCAAAAGTGTTACAACATGATAGCCTTGGCTATTCAGAAAGTTTGCCCAATCTCTAGCATCATCATCACAATAATTTAAATCATTTGCCGTGCCATCATAATCACTTATACCTATGCACAGAGCCCACTTTCTAACGATTCCATCACCGCCTCCGCTGCCTCCGCCGCCAGCGCCATTGTCCACGATGACTGTTATGCTATCAGAGCCAGTATTGCCTGCTGAATCTGTTGCTTTCGCCTCTATTGTATGGCTTCCATCTGAATATGCAGTAGTATCCCAATCATAGGAGTTTGCTGTCGCAACAAGCACTCCATCTATGTATATGGCTGGTATTGGATCAGGATCGTCTTCTTTATCATTTACAGTTACAGTTATTGTAACAACACCAGAAACAGTTGCTCCATCTTTAGGATTTGTTATTGTAACGCTTGGAGCTTTATCTCTCCCTACTCCTAGAGGCTTTCCTTTAGCAATTTTCAAACCTTTCTCAGTCAATATTGGAATGAATGCCCTGTCATCAACAAATTTCCTCACTTTTATCTCAGCCGTAGCATTGTTTTCCTCAACCATTGGTATTATGGCTCCAACTAAAAACATCGCCACCAAAAACATGGCCAACATTCTATTATTCATTTTTTCTCCCCCATTTATAATGGCCTACCATCTTATAAAATTTTTCAATACTCAAGCCCTTCTATGGCTTTTATGCCGGCATCATAATAATGCTTAACTTTCTTCATTTCTGTAACAAGGTCGGCAATTTCTATTATTTCCCTGCTTGCATTTCTTCCTGTAAGAATAACATGCGTTTCCCCTCTTTTTTCAAGCAATGACATAACATCTTTTAAATCAATCAACCCCATGTTCAATGCAACATTTATTTCATCGAGTATGAGTAAAAATGGTTTTTTTTGCAAAGCCTCTTTTGCAAATTTTATTGCTTCTGCTGCAAGTTCATAATCAATTTTTTTTGGATGTATGACAAATTCTTCTCTTCCAAATTGATGGATTTCAAAATTTTCGTTTTTAAATTTTATTTCTCCATATTCTCCCTTCTTCAAAAATTGAATCATAATGACTTTCTTTCCATGCCCAATGGCTCTTATCGCAGTTCCAATGGCAGCACTCGTTTTTCCTTTTCCCTCACCAGTAAAAACCAATATTTTGCCACTCATTCTAGCATATCTTCAGTCACTATTTTTATATTCGCTGGGATCTTTGTTACCTCTCCCATTTTAGTTGCAACTATTTCCTTTACGCCGTTTTCGAATGCTGCATCAATGAGACGCTGCGTTATGATGCCGTCAAATATTATTATGGATGGCTTCTCCTCTCCAATTTCTTCTATCAGTTTTGCGGTCTCTATCCTCTTTATTTCCTTCTTGTTTTCATCGAGAAATATTGAAACATGGTTTCCTTTAACGCTTTCAAATAACTCTTTTATTTCTTCCAAATCCTTTCCTATCTTCTTCTGTTTCTTCATCCCTATGGTTTCCATATATTGCTCAGCTGGCACCTTGTTCTTCAAAGCCTTCATAACAAGTTTATATGGCAACTCTTCCACCTCGCGGGTTGGCGGCGCCCTCGCAACAAAATCTATATCCGCAACTTGCAAAAGTTCTCGCAACACGAGTTCGCCTCCTCTGTCGCCATCGACAAACGCTGTGGCAATTTTTTCATTGCACAAATCAATGATCGTTTTTGGTATGTTTGTTCCTTCTACGGCTATAGCATTTTTTATTCCATGGCGAAGAAGATTTATTACATCGTTTCTTCCTTCCACCACTATAATGGCATCGCTTTTGTCAATATTTGGGCCAGCTGGAAGTTTTTCTGGGCCATAGTAAACGATTTCTTCAACTTGAACAGATTGTCGTATTTCCTCCGCCAAATCAGGCATTTCTTCCTTGCTCTGCTTTATCATTTCCGTCAATATTTCCTTGGCTCTTTCAACAAGCTTCTTTCTCTTTGCAATTCTAATGTCTTCCACCTTCTCCACTTTTATCTCTGCTTTGCATGGCCCGATTCTATCCACACTTTCTATTCCTGCTGCAATAATCGCTGTCTCAACTTTTTCCAAAGCTGATGTTAGTGTCAGCGTTCCCTCGCTCTTCCCCTTGTTTGTTTTTATCTCGACTTCTATTCTGCCTATTCTGGCTGATTTCTGTAAATCTCTTAAATCAAGTTCTTCTCCCATCAGGCCTTCTGTTTGTCCAAAGATGGCTCCTATTACATCTGATTTATCAACTACCCCATCCACTTTTATTTTAGCCTTTATCAAATACTTAGCTGCTGAAGGATCCAATGACAATGATATCACCTCTTTTATAGCAATCATTAATCAGCTTTATTATTAAAACCTTGCGATGACTTCAGTATCTCCGCACGTTAGCTAAAAAATCATTGTTAGCATGGCTTTTGGCTAACAATGATTGAAAAAATCAGCAATTTTTATTATATGGCATCACAAATCTGCTTAAATCCACTTAAAATCATGCTTCATTGTCTCTCCCATAAAATAAAAAGCTGAAGATACTCCTGTATTCATAAAAGCGCTAAGTAAATTTTTGAATGCAACATATATGGAATAAATTTCAATGAAATCATCATTTTTTCCTGTTATCTCATCCTCTACCAAATCT
>JAGGXG010000072.1 GCA_021163175.1 Thermoplasmata archaeon | reverse complement strand
TGCGCTTATCAACAATCAAAGCAACACCATTCTTGAATTTTATGCCTACTGTAGTAGTTCCGCGCTTAACAGCTTCTCTTGCATATTCTACCTGAAAAAGCCTGCCATCTGGCGAAAACACTGTAATCTCCCAGTCATAAGCAGTTCGAGGAATCATTGCTCGTTAAATAGAACGAGGATATTAATTTTTCGAGCTGGCAATGAAAGCAAGATTTAAATATCCATATTCTCTTAATTTTCAATGAGAAAGATAGTGGCTATTATAGCTGTTGCAATACTCATATTTTCTCCATTTAAAATAAATGCGGGAAAAAATGATTTAATGCTACATTACACATTTGATAAACCCATCATAGAAAAGAAAATTATAGACGCAAAAATGTATGATGCTGTTAGAATGAAGGATTGTGCAATTTTTGGTAATGGCGGCGAGCCAGCATTACCGGCGGGAAAAGCATACATTCTTATTCCATATGGGAAAGATATTGAGAGAATAGAAGTGAAAGCTGGAAAAGCTGTGTATTTGAATGGAAGTTATGATGTAATGCCTGTCGAAAGAGCACATCCTATTGGAATAATTGAGCTACCCAAAAAAGGGAAAATTTATGAAAAAGATGAGCCATATCCTTCGAAATTGTATGACAAAGTAGGCATATATTACTTCAGGGGTTTCAAAATACTTATTCTTCGTCTTTATCCTGTGCATTATATTCCTTTGCAAAAAAAGATATTTTATTATAATGAGATGGACATTAAAATCGAACTAAAAGATGGGAAAGTAAACCCAAATTTTAGAGGCTTGAAAGAAGATGCTGAAGAAGTTGCCAAAATGGTTGATAATCCTGAGGTTGTAAAAAGTTATCCATGTAATGGAAAAGCGGGCTATGATATTCTTATAATAACCTCCAAGAATCTCAAAAAATATTTTGAACCTTTGGAGGAATGGCATAGCAACCATGGCGAGGCTACTATGATAGCAACGATGGATGAAATTGGTGAAACGGCAGATGATGTAAGGGAATATATCAGAAATGTATACAAAAATTTTGGAATAAGCTACGTCCTTATAGGAGGAGATATCGACATTGTGCCGGCAAAAATGTTGTGGGTATCAGGCTATGATGAAAATGTTGAATATTATGATACAACCATGCCTTCCGATTTATATTATGAATGTCTTGATGGCACATACAATTATGATAACGATACCAGATGGGGCGAGCCAAACGATGGAGATAATGGCAAAGATGTTGATCTGATAGCAGAAGTCTATGTGGGCAGAGCATGCGTTGATAGTGCACATGATGCCCAGAATTTTGTTGAAAAAACGATAGCATATATGGATTCAAATGGTGATTATCTAAAAAAAGTCCTTATGGTTGGAGAATATCTCGGAGATTATGGAATTGCATCATGGGGAGGAAATTATCTCGACCAGCTAATAAACTATTCCGATGCTGATGGATATCATACTGTAGGAATTCCAGCTAGCAAATTTGAAATCGAAAAACTTTATGATAGAGATTGGCAAAATAATTACTGGCCTCCCTCAGAAATCATATCAAGAATAAATAATGGCGTGCATATAATAAATCATCTCGGACATTCATCAACGAATCATAATTTAAAGTTGACGGAAGATTCAATAGATCAGCTTAACAATGATAAATATTGCTTCATATATTCTCAGGCTTGCTATGCTGGAGCTTTTGATTATGATGATTGCATTGCCGAATACTTTACGGTGAAAACCGAGCATGCTGCTTTCGCTGGCATATGGAACGCTCGCTATGGCTTTTTCTGGAGCTTCAGTACGGATGGCGACTCACAACGATACCATCGTGAATTCTGGAATGCCGTCTTTGGGGAGAAAATATATGAGATAGGAAGGGCAAATCAGGCATCGAGAGAGGTAAACCTTTTCCTTATAAATCGCTCCATGATGAGATGGTGCTATTACCAGCTGAATCTATTTGGCGATCCAGCAGCCAGATTTCGAGTCGGCAGCCCGCCTGCGAAGCCAGCCCGCCCGCAGGGCGTGGAGAAAGGAAAGCCTGGCAACGTATATAACTTCACGACACACACTACAGATGCTGATAACGATAAAATATATTACAAATGGGATTGGGGTGATGGTAGCTTCAGTGATTGGATTGGGCCATATAAAAGTGGGGAAAGCGCAACCATAGAGCATTCATGGGAAAATAAGGGAAGATATGCTGTGAGAGTGATGGCAAGAGATGAAGATGGTTTCACAAGTGAGTGGAGTGATCCTCTAATTGTAACAATGCCATACAGAATGCCATTCATGGAATTACTCGAATGGCTCTCCCATTTCTTTGATTTTTTAAAGTTATATCATGACCAATTTCCTCATCTCTCCTCAAGATTGTAAAAAGCTCTTTCCACAACTTCAGATAAAGCAGGATGTATATGCATTCCTCTGTAAATTGGCATTGCTGAGCCGTCGTCAGTATACATCAAATTAACGATTTCCTGAATAAGTATCGATGCTTCTGGCCCTATAATATGTGCCCCCAATATGCGATAGCTTCCTTTTTCAAGTATAACCTTAACAAAATAATCCTTCGCTTCCATCGCTTCTCCTTTTGCAGTATGCTCATAAAGATAGTAACCAACCATTATATCGTGCTTTTTCTTTGCCTCCTCTTCCTTCATTCCAACACTCGCCACCTCGGGATATGTAAAAATTGCATGGGGGACAGCATGGTAATCTACTTTTATTCTGCGATGACCAAAAGCATTGTAATAAAGGATCTGGCTCTCGTAATTGGCGACATGCTTGAACATGTGCTTTCCGATGGCGTCGCCGCACGCCCATATGTTTGGCTTGGTTGTTTCAAGATAATCGTTAACGAGAATCCATCCATGCTCATCCACTTCAACGCCTGTTTTTTCTGGCTTGAGTAAATCTGCATTTGACTGGCGGCCTGCTGCAACCAAAATTTCATCTGCTTCTATTTCTATTCTTCCATCTTTTCCTTCAGCTATCACTTTCTTTTTCTGCCCTTTCTCAACTCTCTTCACTTTATATTCAGTTTTTATGTCCATTATTTTTGACATTTCCTTCTGCAAAAGCTCTGATATTTCCGGCTCTTCCCCATAAACAATGCGAGGAAGCATCTCTATTACTGTAACTTTGGCACCCATCATTGCAAGGAAAAAGCCATATTCCATTGCTATGTAGCCGCCTCCAATAATGGCAACGCTTTCTGGCAATTCTTCAAGTAGAAGCAGCTCATCACTCGTAATGTATCCAGCTTCTTCAAGCCTTTCTATTTTTGGAATGAATGGACGCGATCCAGAGCAAAGCAAAATCTTATCTCCTTTTATTATCTCATTGCCCACTTTCATTGTATAATCGTCGATGAACTCTCCTGTTGTCTGGTACAAATCTATATTTGGGCTGCTTTTTAACCCATGTTCTATCATCTCGACTTCCTTTCTTATGTTGCTTCTCATTCTCTCCATTATTCTCTTAAAATCTATGTTCTTTATCTCAACATCTATTCCAAATTTTTTTGCTTCCTTGGCCTTCCTAACAAGCTCCGCAGGATAGAGAAGCATTTTTGAAGGAATGCATCCTCGCGTTAAGCAAATGCCCCCAACATCATCCTTTTCAACAACCGCTACTTTTATATCCTCGTTCGTTTCAACAAGCGTCGATACAATATTCATGGCAGAGCCAGTTCCTATTGCAATAATGTCGTAATGTTTCATACTGGTAAACATGCCCAATATATATTTATTACATTTTTGGAAAATTTTTCAGCAAATTTACTTTCATTTTATAAAGAGAAGTTGCATTACAATTTAATGGCCAAAATCACATTCATCGGCACAGGCGGCGGCAGGTTTGCGACAATATATCAAAAAAGAGGAACAGGCGGAATATATATTGCAGCAAAAGGTCTGTTAATGCATGTTGATCCTGGGCCTGGAGCACTGGTGAAAATGTGGGAGCATAATCTTGACCCAATGGCAACAAACGCTATTTTTATTTCCCATGCCCATCCAGATCATTATACAGATGCGGAGATTTTGATAGAGGCAATGACAATGGGTGGAAAAAGAAAGCGAGGAACAATTATTGGGAGTGAGAGCATAATAAACGGGATAGAAGATTTCAGAGCGATTTCTTTTTATCATAAAAAGCTCGTCAAAAAAATTATAGCGGCAAAGTCAGGAGATAAATTTTTGGTGGAGGATTATGAAATGGAAGCAACGCCTGCACAGCATTCTGATCCAACAACCATAGGATTCAAATTGCACCTTGATAATGGAATCATTTCATATACTGCAGATACACAGAATTTCGAAGGGCTGGCAGATGCGCATGAAGGAGCAAGGATTTTAATACTCGCTGTAACTCGCCCGCTCGGCATGAAGATTCCTTTTCATCTGGCAACAGAGGACGCAATAGAAATAGTAAAAAAAGTCAAACCTGAACTTGCCATACTAACACATATGGGGATAAAATTTCTGGAAAATCCCTCTCAGCAGGCAAACATGGTGGCTGAGCAGACTGGCGTTTCCACGATTGCTGCCATCGATGGAATGCGAGTTTATATGGGAGAGAAGATAGAGATAAAAATGGATTAGCAGTCTTCGAATGTTATGCCTCGCATCCTGTTCAATGCTGCGGCAACTTCATATTTTCTTGGCTCCACATATATTCCTTTGGGCGAGAGCATATTCCATAAATTTGTGGATAACTCGTCTTTCAGGCAATCTTTGTATTTCAATTTTAATATGAGCTCTCCTATTGCCTTAAGCTGCCCTTCTTCCGCTATCTGCTCAACACGCGTTAAGTCAATGACTGCTTTTCCAATCTTTATTTTTCCATCAGAAACTTTTATTTTTCTTTTCGATGCTATGGCTTCCATCACACTATCCTTTCTTGCTTTCCTGTATTTTATTTCTATTTTCTTCGGAATCTCTTTTATTCGATTGCTTTTGAATTCCCTTGCTATTTCCTTTGCCCTACTTGTTAAATCTTTTGCAAGATACTCATCCATTCCAATAACATAGTCGGCTACATCAAAATATTCACCCAGGCCTGCTGCGACCATTATCATGGAAACACCAAGTTTTTTAAAGGCGGGGATCATGTCTATGATCGGTGTAATGGGCTCCTTTTCTTTTGGAATAAGCTCCTGCATTTTTCTATCCCGCATCATTAAATTTGTTGCAGAGGTATCTTCATCTATCAGCAATAAACGAGAACCAGCTTCCAAAGCTTCCATTATATTTGCAGCCTGACTCGTGCTTCCAGAAGCATTTTCAGTGCTGAAATTTTTTGTACTTGCTTTGGGCAAATTTGTTATGAATGGATATATACAAACATTGTTAACGAAACGACCATCTTCAGCCCTTATTTTTACAGCATCCTCTCTTGTAATAACAAATTCCCTCCCATCTCCTGGCAAATGATTATACACGCCCATGGCTATCGCATTGAGCAAAGTTGATTTTCCATGGTAGGCGCCGCCGACGATGAGCGTAACGCCTTCTTTTATTCCCATTCCTTTTATTTTTCGATTTGGGCATTCCAGCTCGATTTCCATGCTTGGAGGAGAGACAAAAGGTATGGCATCGCTCAATGGTTCATCTTCCACGCCGCTTTTTCTTGGGAGAATCGAGTTATTGGCTATGAAGGCGACAAGCCTGTTTTTTCTCAACTCTTTTCTTATAAAATCTGCATCTTCCGCCACCTTAACATGTCTTTCTATTTCTTCGTATGAATGATGCTTGAAGAATAGACTTCTTTCTATAACATGGGGCAAATCATTCAAAAGCAATTTTATTGCCTGCTTTCCTTCTATTCTTCTCCCATAGGCTGGCAATCCAACAAAGAATCTCGCAACCAATTTTTCTTCAATTTCAATGCTATCTCTCTTCAAAATGCACTGGCTTGGTTTTTGAATCATTATCATTCCGCTGTTTCCGCTTCCTCTTTTCCTGCTTTTTTTCTTGGCAATTTGATAAAAACGACGATTCAAGAAATCTTCGAAAGCAACTTTATGGGTATCGAGAAGGTGGAGAGGAAAACCAGCTTTTTCAAGCTCTATCTCAACATGCACCATGCTGGGAGATGCAAAAGGATCTCCTTGAACATGATCTATGAATAAAATGAACTCATTAAATTTATATTTGCCCTGCAGCATCTTATATGCTTTATATCCTTTGCCATCCAATTTTTTGAGCAATTCCCTAAGCCTTTTCATTGCAGGTAATCAAAAAGAATTTTATATTTTAAACTGAAGGCCATGATGTTCATAAAAGCCTATAGCAGTGATGTTGCGATGATAAAATTTTCCATGCATGTGGCCGAGCAAATAAGGTTTTCCTATATTTTTTGCCCCGATAACATAGTATTTTTTCATTTCCACATACAAATCAATTTTACCATCATTCGAATAAATATGAATCAAAACTGGTTTCAGAAAGCCATTTATGAAACGCCATTTTTCATATGATATGCTTATGTTGTATTCTTTAACAAAGCTTTCATTAACAAAATATATTCCCCCCTTTCCCAGAGCCATTCCATAAATTATTGCATATTCTTCGCCATAGAATTCGCCCCAATCCCATTTTAATTGCGCTGGCTTTGCCATTCCCCAGTTATGATCATGATATGCAATGCCATAAAATTTGCATTGTTTTTGTCTTGAAACAACTTCAACGCTTGCATTTCCATATGGCACAGCAACATACCAGGCCATCCATTGCCATTCATCAAGCATGGTTGGCTTCCCTCCAAAAGGCATTGCATGGTTGTGAATTTCAGCATGTATCTCGAGATTGGGCGAGTTGTAATATAGCGTATAACCATTTTCGTGCTCGCGAGCGAAATTTCCAGCTATGGTAACATTGCATTTTTCATAATCCAGGCTATAATTTATTAGAGGATAGATCGTTATGCTTTCAATGCTTTCATCTCCATCAAAAAATGCTGCAAAAACTCCCACTATTGATGAAATTTTATTGTTTAAGTTTCCAAATGTGAAGAAATAAAGTAACAATGCTTTGTTGCCATCTTTAACATTAAAATACCACCATTCATACCAGTTTCTTATATGGCTATCATTCTCGTAATATTTGAAATGTGCCCCATCTCTGCCATCGAAATTTTGCAAAGAAACATGTTTTTCAAACACACTGTTTTCAATATGGATTCCATTGAAGGTTGGAATGGATAGAAATAAAAAAATTAGAAGAGATATAGCTTTTTTCATTCCATGAACTCTTCTATTTCAAGCTCTTCTAGTTTCTCCTTCTTTGGCACACCCTTCTTATCCCAGCCCCTTGCCTTGAAGTAGTTATCGAGCATTTCTTTTTCCTCTTCCTTGCTCACATAACTTCCCTTTGATGGTCCTTCTGGTATAGGCACTCTGAATTTTTCAGGCAATTTAACATCTTCTCGCTTCCATCCAGCTTTTATGTTGAATATGTGTTTCAGATTGTGGATACGCTCTCCAATTTTAAGCAACTCATCCTCGCTGAATCCACGCCCGATAGCAGCATCCAGAGCATCGTAAAAGTTAAGCAGGAAAATTCCGCGGGAGAATTTGCATACCCCTAAAGCATCATATATAGCCATGAAATTCTCCATATCCGCAATTTCTTGCCCCTTGTTCTTGCTGCTTAGCCTGTCAACACTTTCATACTTCCAGAATTTTCCAGTGAGTTCCAATGCATATGCTGCTGAACGCAAATGGCAGGCTCCTCGTGGCGAAGTCATGAAGGCAAGAGCCATTCCTTTTATGCCACGGACATCATAGGCTGGAGGCTCCATTTTTCCAACATGAACAGCATATTTGGCGGCGTCGCCCCCCAGTTTCGTTGCCATCGCCGCCACGCCCTCCGCCATGATATCGCCAATGCCCTCTCGCTTTGCTATTTTTTCTATTAACTCGAGCATGGCATCGCCATTTCCAAACTTTGCATCCACGCCTATGTCTTCTTTGCTCAGCAATCCATTTTCATACAAGTCCATGACAAAGCCAATGACACCTCCTGTTGAAATTGTGTCCATGCCATATAAGTCGCACAATTCATTTGCTTTTGCAACCGCCTCGATATCGCCAACTCCACAATTGCCGCCCAGGGCAAACAAAGTTTCATACTCCACGCCATCGAGCATGCCATCATATTTTCCTTTAAGCACAAATGCTTTCCCACATGGCTTCACACATTGCACGCATGCTTTATTTTTTATTACATAGCGAGGAGCCCAATAATATGGGTCGATTTTCTTTCTGTCCTCGAAAACCCCTTCTCTCCAGTTCCTTGTTGGAAATGTTCCCTTCTGGCTATTCATCCATTCTAGGAATTCGCCTGTTCCATATTTTCCGTCATCCTGAAAAGAGGGATGATTTATCATCCTTGTATAATATTGTTTGAAAAGCTCATACATTTTATCAGGCTTCGCCACCTTTATATCCTTGCTTCCATAAACAGCTATTGCTTTGAGATTTTTACTTCCCATAACAGCCCCTATTCCAGCTCTTCCAAACTGGCGTTCATCGCTGTCGATGGAGGCAAATTTAACGAGTTTTTCTCCAGCTGGCCCTATGGAAGCAACTGAAAATTCTTTGAATTGCTTGCCTTCGTCCTTCTTAATTATCTCTGCTGTCTCTCTTGTTGTCAATCCAGCAAGATGGCTTGCATCCTTTATAACGATTTCATCATCTTTTATTACCAGATATGAAAGCTTCTTTGCCTTTCCCTTTATTATAACTGCATCATATCCTGCCTGTTTTAAAATGAAACCAATGCTTCCCCCAGAGAAAGCTTCAGCCCACCTGCCTGTCAATGGAGATTTTGAAAAGAATGCAACTTTTCCAGCAGTCGGAAATATTGTGCCAGTAAGCAGGCCAGGAGCGATTACAATTATGTTGTCTGGAGAGAAAGCATCTATGCTTGGATCCATATATTTATTCATGAAGTATGCCCCAAAGCCATCGCCACCGAGATATTTCAAAGCAAAGCTGTCGCCAATAGATTGGCGTTTTCCTTCTTCCTTTTCCAGATCAATAAACAGAATTTTTCCACCATAACAACCATTTTCAACATACATTTTTATCCCTCCACCAGTTGCAGGGCATTTTGGGAGCAATATTTAACGCATTTCGGCTCGCCACCACACAGATCACATTTATAAGCCATTTTCTCATGAATATGTATTGCATTCAATGGACAGGCAAGCTCACACATGCGGCATCCAACGCATTTTTCTTCTATGACTCTAACTATTCCATCATCGCCCTTCTCAATTGCATCAAATTTGCAGGCAGCAATGCATTCATAATTGCATTCGTTGCCTTGGCTGCATACATGGGGAATATCTTCTGTAACACTTTTCCTTTCTATTCTTATGCCAGATTTGTATCTGTTTATGACACCAAAATGCTCCATTGTGCAAACGGTTTCGCAAACCATACAACCAGAACAGTTTTCGGGAATTGCTTTAACATACATCAAAAGGATAATCAGAATTTTATTTAAAAAAATAGTGGATAGCATTGGCAAGCAATAAATATTCCTTTTCAATATTTTTTCATGCAAATTAAAGCTGCAAGAGGTAAAAGTTTGCGTTGCAAAGGATGGAGACAGGAAGGAATTCTAAGGATGCTTGAAAACAATCTTGAGAATGCAGAATTGCCGGATCAGCTCATCGTTTACGGAGGCTCTGGTAAAGCTGCAAGAAACTGGGAAAGTTATCATGCCATTGTTGAAACTTTGAAAGAGCTGGAAGAAGATGAAACCATGCTCGTTCAATCTGGTAAGCCTGTTGCAGTTTTTAAAACAACGAAACAAAGCCCTATTGTGCTGATAGCAAATTCCAATCTTGTTCCAAAATGGAGCACATGGGAAAAGTTTTACGAGCTTGAAAACCTTGGCTTAATAATGTACGGGCAGATGACAGCTGGCTCATGGGCTTACATTGGAACGCAGGGTATCATACAGGGAACATATGAAACATTTGCAGCGGTTGCCAGAAAACATTTCGATGGCACACTTCGGGGAAAATTTGTTCTCAGCGGCGGACTCGGCGGCATGGGCGGGGCGCAGCCGCTTGCCATAAAAATGAATGGGGGCGCTGCTTTGGTTGTGGAGTGTGACGAGGCTCGCATAGATAGAAGGTTAAGAGCTGGATATGTTGATGAGAAAACTGCCGATTTGGATGAAGCGCTGGAAATTGTAAAAAATGCAGTTGAGGAAAAGGAGGCAAAATCTGTTGCATTGCTCAGCAACTGTGCTGATGTGCATCCCGAGCTTGTGAAGCGTGGCATTACTCCAGATGTTGTTACTGATCAGACCTCTGCCCACGATGCATTAAATGGATATGTTCCAGCAGGTTATTATGGCAGTAATTTGCATGAAGCGATTGAATTGCGTGGCAGCGATCCCAAAAAGTATATTGAGCTTTCTATGAAATCGATGGCTGAGCACTGTAAAGCAATGCTTTCCTTCAAGAAAAATGGTGCAGTTGTTTTTGACTACGGAAATAATTTGAGGGGCCAAGCTTATGAGGCAGGTGTAAAAAATGCTTTTGATTATCCAGGCTTTGTTCTCGCTTACATCCGCCCGATGTTTTTTGAAGGACGCGGCCCATTCAGGTGGATTGCTCTTACTGGAGATGAAAATGATATTCTAACTACAGATGAACTCGTTTTGAAAATGTTTCCAGAAAATTCAACGCTCAAAAACTGGATAGAAAAAGCCGAGCAGTATCTTCCATGGGAAGGCTTGCCAGCTCGCGTTTGCTGGCTTGGATATGGCGAGCGTGATAAATTTGCATTGAAAATAAACGAACTTGTTAGAGAAGGCGTTATAGGGCCGATAGCTGTAACGAGAGACCACCTCGATGCAGGAAGCGTTGCCTCACCAAATCGCGAAACAGAGGGAATGAAAGATGGAAGCGACGCCATAGCGGACTGGCCTCTGCTGAATGCAATGCTTAACGTGGCTGCAGGCGCCGACAATGTTTCCATACACAATGGCGGCGGCGTCGGCATTGGCCTGGCGACGCATGCGGGCATGAGCGTCATTCTGGATGGAAGCAAGGAAACAGATGAGCGAATAAAGCGTGTTTTCAAAACTGACCCAGGCATGGGCATTGTGAGGCATGCAGACGCTGGATATGAGGAAGCTATTGAAAATGCGAAGAAATTCGGCATAAAAATGCCAATGTTAAAGTGAAGGAAGAAAGCAAAGGTGTAGCATTCATTCTGTTTGCAAGCATAATGTGGGCTTTAGAGCCTGTGCTTGCGAAGCTTTCCTACTCAACCAGTGATTTTCTTCATACATCCGTTGTAAGGGCAATTGTGATTGCAATGGTTTCCATTCCATATGCCATCTTTACAAAAGGAAAGTTTTGTGTGAAAGCCAAAAAAATTCCTGTCATTCTTTATATCGCCATCGCTGGAACAGTTTTCGCTGATTTGATATACTTCTTTGCAATATCAAAGATTCCAGTGATAAATGCTGTCATAATAGCACATATGCAACCTCTGCTTGTTATTCTATTCGGCTTCTTTCTTTTGGATGAAAATCTTTCAAAATATGATTATGGCGGCATATTCTCAATGATTTCATCAGCAATTTTGATAACGGGAAAAAGCATCCAAAATATTCTCTCATTGAGAATAGGAAGCTTTGGAGATTTAATGGTATTGCTTGCAACAATCGCATGGGCTACAACAGCTATTGCAGCAAGAAAGTATCTCCGCAGCCTGAATGCAGGTGTAATAACATTTTATCGCTTTTTTATTGCTTCATTAATTCTGATTTTGATTGCAAAAGCAGTAAGAATAGACAATGTATATCAAATTCTTGTTGGCATTGTCGTCGCCATGGGAACAATATTTTATTATGAAGGATTGAAAAGAGTAAAAGCTGCCAAAGTAGCTGCTTTGGAGCTTTCCTCTCCTTTCTTTGCCTCTATCTTTGCTTTCATAGTCCTTCATGAAACGATGACAGCATTGCAAATTTTTGGCATTCTTCTGCTATTCCTGGGAATATATTTTCTTTCGAAGAAATCATAAAAAGATAGCGGATAAGTTTTTCTCTTATCCCGTTCTTTTATTGGCATGATAGATAAAAATTTTGTTTCATAAAAGGCGGTATGCTGTCAGTTATTCCTTTTCGCATTTTTGTATTTTTGTTTTTCATGTAGGAAGTAATAGAAAAAATATTGTCAGTTGATAGAAAGCCATAAAAAGCATGGAGTATTTATTCTAACATGAGTATTGAAGTAGAAATCAAAGATATAAAGCAACGTTTAGCAGAAATTTCTCGGAAATTAGATGAGTTATTGTATGAAAGGGAGATCTTGTCGTTAATGAAATTATCAGAAAACTCCTTATCTGATTTTTTGAAGAATGAACCAGACATTTATAAAATCAAGGATTTAAAGGTAAGATATAAATGAAGGGAAAGATTGTTTTGATTCCATTTCCATTCATTGATTTATCTTTTGCAAAACTGCGACCTGCTTTGATAATATATGAAGGAAAGAGAGATGTTGTTGTGGCTTTTATATCTTCAAGAATTCCAGCCGAAATATCTGAAACAGATGTGATGATAACCTCCAAGCATCCGGCTTTTAAAAAAACAGGTTTAAAGACAGATTCTGTCATAAAACTTGATAAAATTGCAACAATATTGAAGGAGCTAATTGTGGGAGAACTTGGGGAAATAGATGAAAATCTGCGAAAAGAAATAAATGAGAAATTAGCCAAAATTTTCGGGATCTGAATGATGAAAATAGTATGCTGTCAGTCCTTCCTTTTTATTTCCAGCAAATTATAAATAGAGCGTCAGGAGATAGCAACAAAGAATCAATCATGAAATTTTTTTGACTTTTAAATCAATGACTCCATGTATTATGTGGGGAGCATAGGATTTTATTTTCCTATGGAAAAGCATCTTCGCTTCACACCCATATTCTGAAGCCATATCCTTTATTTCATTGAAAAGTTTATGCGGAAATTCTTCTTCCCTGCATTTTTGATGGAAATGTATTATTCCTTCATTTTTCAATCCTTTCAAAGCATATTTAAAGAATGGTATTGAATTGAGATATCCCATTACAATTCTGTCTGCTATGCCTTCGAGAATCTTTTCCCTGCAATCCCCAAGTATTGGCATAATCAAATTTTCGAGCTTATTCAACTTTATATTTTCCTTGAGATATTTGAATGCAACAGGATTTATCTCTATTGCATAAACTCTTGCCCTCCCATGAAAAGCCATTGGAAGAGAAAAGTAGCCAATGCCAGCAAACATGTCTATTATCGTCTCTCCTTCCTTAACAACTTTTCCCATTCTGATGCGTTCGTCAATGTTTCCTGAAGAAAACATTATTTTTGATGCATCAAACCTGTATTTTATTCCATTTTCGATATGCGTGGTTTCAGCATCATTTCCATAAATAAGCCTGAAATTTGGTTTTCTTTCCATGCCCTCTATCCCCCCAACATCTTCAAGGACACTCTTGCACTTTAAAACTGAAGCATAAACTTTCGCCACCTTTTCCTTCTCTTTTATTCCCTCCATTTTCAATACCAGCACATCTCCAAATTTCTCCCATTTTCTGGGTAATTTTTCGAGCTCATCCATGCTTATTTTTCCCTGCAATCTTCTCCTTATCTCTTTAAAAGGAGGAAAAACGGTTCTTTCAATGATTTTGCTCTGCTCAATGACTTTATAGCCATCGATACACCATTTAACAGGAAATTCAACAAAATTTTCCCGCCTCACGATGCGCCTGCCTTCATCCATTGCTCCAATTTCAAGCAATCTTTTTTTAACCTCTTCCGCCCTCTCCTTTTCAACAACTACGGCAAACCTACTTCCATCTTTCATACAACTCATGCTCTATTCCAAGCTGATCCATTATCTTGCCAACAATAAAATCAATTAAATCTTCAACACTACTGGGCTTAATATAGAAGGCTGGCATCGCCGCCAGAATAACGGCGCCCGCCTGGCGAAGCTTAACCATGTTTTCCAGAGTTATTAAATCCAGTGGCGTTTCCCTAGGCACAACAATGAGTTTTTTTCCTTCTTTAAGGCAGCATATGGCTGCTCTCGTTATTAAATTGAATGCGAAGCCATTTGCTATGGCAGACAACGTTTTAAGGCTGCAAGGCGCCACCACCATTGCATCGCATGGAAAGGAGCCACTTGCAAGCTTGCTTTCTATCTCATCTTCATTATAAAATTCTGTTGCCATTTCTTTTAATGCATCCATGCTATAATTTGTCTCATGCTTTAACAATTTTTTTGCTTCCTTGCTAATGATCAAATATGTTTCATGCTCTTTAAGCTCTTTCAATAGCCTTACGCCATATATGATGCCAGATGCCCCCGTTATCGCAACAACAATTTTCATTTCTTCACCATTTTCCATGCCTCATCAATTAAATCATCTATTTCCACGCCATATCTTTTTGCTATAACAAGGGCAGCAACCTCCTTATATATATCATTTTTTTCCGCAAGTTCTTCGATTTCTTTCCTCACCTTCTTTTCTCCGATGTTTTTGCTTCCCACTATTCTTGCCACTATTTTTGAATAAAAATCTTCCTCCACTTCAAGCATTTTTGAATCAAATTTAAATTCAAAAGGAATATCAATGCTTTTGTAATCAAAATTTGGAATTATTTCCTCTCCTTCTTTTTTTATCAAATTTTTTTCCAGAGCTTTTTGAATCGCTTTTTTTCCTTCAGCTGGAGTAAGCCATCCAAGTTTGAAGGATAATATCATGTATATCTCCTTTTCTGTAAGCCTGTCTTTTCCGGTTGTTTGAAATAGAAATGCGATAAGTTTTTCGAGACTCATCTTATCCTCTTTACAACATATTCATTTAAATAAATTTTCCATGTTTCAATGTCTTCTTTTATATCTTGCCCTTCATGCAAAACAATTCCTTTGAATCCATATTTTTTTGCCAATCTCGCCACTTTAGAAACATCTTTGCCGGAAAGATAAACATCTTTTTCTATCATTTCCTTCACTTCTTTCAGCATGCTTTCATCCATATTCCATATGGTGATTCTATCTGTGCCAATGATTGTTAAATCCATAACATCTTCAGCATATCTTGGATATGCATCTATCCAAAGGTGGCGAGCCACCTTTTTATACAAGCCCAAGTTAGCTGAATTTTTCCTGTAGCCATCCAAATCTATTGCATATACACCCCCATATTCCTTTGCAAGGTTTTCTATATAACCAACAACATCTTTTTTGATTATTTTGTCATCCTTCATTATTTTTCCTTTCCTCACTTTTATCAATGGAAACCTGTCCATCTAATTAATAAAGCTTCGAGTTAAAAAGCTTTTATATGAACATCATTTTTATCAATATGGATTTGAAGATTGTTAAGGGAATTGGAAAAGTTTATGAAAAAAAGTTAAAAGAAGCTGGTATAAAAAGCCTGGAAGAACTTGCAGTATCAAGTGAAAAAGAAATTGCAGAAAAAACAGGCATTAAAATAGAAAAAATAAGGGGCTGGAAGGAAGAGGCTAGAAAAATTGCTGGAATGGCAAAAGCAATAATAATTGAGGAGATTCCAAAAATATCATTCATTGAGATAGAAGATGGAAAAGCAAGAGTAAAAATAAAAGAATATTGGCACGATGCAAAGATTTTCCAGGGGAATTTTGATGAAATAAAGCAAAAGGTTGAGAATGAAAAAGTTGCCATCTATCTTTCAAAAAAACCAAAACTATGGTTCAATGGAGAATGGTATGATGGTGTTCCATATAAAATTAAAAAGAGGTGGTGGAGAAAATGATAAGGATAAGATGGCATGGTCATTCATGTTTCGAGTTTTCCAATGGCATGACACTCGTTATAGACCCGCACGACGGCGCCTCCATCGGCATTGCGCCGCCAAAGGTTAAAGCGGATGTGATATTGGTAACGCATGATCATTTCGATCATAATCAAACGAGAGTTGTTGAAAAAGAAGGGAGCATTGTTGTAAGAGAAAGCAAACACATAAAAGGAATAGAAATAGAGGCTATAAAAGCATATCATGATAAAGAAAAAGGAGGCAAAAGAGGGGAAATAAATATGTATAAAGTTAATTATGACTTCATTTCATTTTTGCATGTTGGCGATCTTGGCCACATGCTTGATGACGAGACGATAAAAAGAATAGGAAAAATAGATATGCTTTTTGTTCCAGTTGGAGGCGTCTTTACGATAGATGCCAGAGAAGCATATGAATTGAGCAGAAAAATCGACACCAAAATAATTGTTCCAATGCATTATAAAATAGAAGGGCTATCGCTGCCAATAGACAGGCTTGAAAAATTTATTGAGATAGCAAAAGACATTCCAGCAAGGCATGTTGCAAATGAAATTGAAATTGAAAAGGAAGATATCCCAAATGAAAAGGAAATATGGGTCTTCAGCCTATGAGTTCATCCACTTTTCTTTCAATGTCAACGCCTTCATCGATTTCTTCAATGTCTATATCGGGTTTTCTTGATGTGGCTGGAATGGCATCTATCTCCTGCTCTATTTTTTTAATATCAACCTTCTCCACCACTTCATTTCCTTTAACAAAAGCAAGCTTTATTTTGCATCTCGGGCATTGTCCTGTGGTTTCGTTGCCAATCACAAATTCATAGTCACAATTTGGGCATCTGACAATCATAATTTTTATGCTTGCAACCCTTAAAAATTGACCGAAAATTATTTATAGTAGTGCTTTTTTATTGTTTGAGGTGGTGAAAATGGTGGAGAGAAAGGATAAGAAGGATAGGAGTCCATTTGATTGGTTTGAGGATTGGCCGTCATGGGGCTTCGAGGACATCTTCGAAGATTTCGATGAGAGATTTAGGCAAATGCAACGACATATCAACAGGATACTCAGAGAGGCAATGGAAGGGAAGATTGGCGAGGGCAAGCCAATAGTCTATGGATGGAGTTTCCGCATTGGACCAGATGGCAAACCACAGTTCAGAGAATTCGGCAATGTGGGCAAAGGAATAATAACTGAAGAATCAGTGAGAGAGCCACTGGTTGACGTGATAGAAAGCGATGATAAGATAAGTGTGACAGCAGAAGTTCCAGGAGTCAAAAAGGAAGACATTGACCTTGAAATCGTGGACAATAACAAACTCATAATCAAAGTCGACAATCCAGACAGGAAGTATTATAAGGAAGTAGAGCTGCCAGCAGAAGTGGACGAGAAATCAGCGAAAGCAACCTATCAGAACGGCGTTTTAGACATCGAGCTAAAGAAGCTTAAACCAAAGAAGAAGGGCAAGAAAATACAAATCAAGTAAATTTATATTCTTCCTTCTGCTTATTTTTTAGGAGGTGATTGAAATGGAAAAGATATTAAAGGTAGATGAAGCTAGGAGCAGGGACGTTGGGCGAGGAATAGCTAGAATTGACCCCAACGTTGCAAAGGAAATGGGACTTGTTGCTGGAGATGTTATAGTCATCGAGGGAAAGAAAAAAACAGCATGCATTTACTGGCCTGGCTATCCTGAAGATGCTGGAAAGGAAAACATAAGGATAGATGGAACAACAAGAAGAAATGCAGGAGTCAGCATAGATGATAAGGTTAAAGTTAGAAAGGCTGTGGCAAAGCAGGCTGAGCGCGTTACCCTTGCTCCAACAGAAGAGCTACGCATAGTTGGAGCAGAAGGTTATCTACTGCAACTCCTTAACGGTCATGTTGTCACCAAAGGAGATGTAATAGAATTGAACATAATGGGAAGAAAGCTTGATCTCGTTGTAACAAGTTTTTCTCCTGCGAGTGAGGCAGTCATTATCGGAGATTCAACTGAAATAAAGATTAGCGAGAAACCTGCAAAAGAAGAAACAAAGATTCCTCGTGTGACATATGAAGATATAGGAGGACTTGAGAATGAAATCAAGATGGTCAGAGAAATGATAGAGCTGCCATTGAAGCACCCTGAACTGTTTGAACGCCTGGGCATAGAGGCTCCAAAAGGCGTATTGCTGCATGGGCCGCCTGGCACTGGAAAAACACTGCTTGCAAAGGCTGTGGCCAATGAAACAAATGCAAATTTCTATTCTTTGAGCGGGCCAGAGATAATGAGCAAGTATTATGGAGAAAGCGAGGAAAATTTGAGAAATGTTTTTAAAGAGGCGCAGGAAAATGCTCCTTCAATAATATTCATAGATGAGATTGATTCCATAGCTCCTAAGAGAGAAGAAGTCCATGGAGAGGTTGAGCGAAGAATAGTTGCTCAATTACTCGCTTTAATGGATGGGCTGGAAGAGAGGGGGAAAGTCGTTGTTATAGGGGCAACAAACAGAATAAATGCAATAGATCCTGCCTTGAGGCGACCTGGAAGATTTGATAGGGAAATAGAAATAGGAATACCGGATAAGAAGGGAAGGAAGGAGATACTCGAGATACATACAAGAGGTATGCCTCTTGCCAAAGATGTTGATCTGGATAAGATTGCGGAGATGACACACGGCTACTCTGGCGCTGACCTCGCTGCTTTATGCAAGGAAGCAGCCATAAGAGCTTTGCGACGCATTCTTCCAGAAATAGATCTTGAAGCTGATAAGATTCCTGCTGAGATACTCAACAAGATAGAGGTTACGGAGAAGGATTTCTACGACGCCTTCAAATCGATGAGTCCATCTGCACTAAGAGAAGTCGTTATAGAATCGCCAAATGTTCACTGGGATGATATTGGTGGACTTGAAGATGTAAAGCAAAAGTTGAGAGAAGCTGTAGAATGGCCATTGAAATATGCAGAAATATTCCATAAAATGGATGCGAAACCTCCAAAGGGCATATTGCTATACGGGCCACCTGGCACTGGAAAAACGTTGCTTGCAAAGGCTGTAGCTACAGAAAGCGAGGCAAATTTCATAAGCGTTAAGGGGCCGGAGTTCCTGAGCAAATGGGTTGGAGAGAGTGAGAGAGCCGTAAGAGAAACATTCCGTAAGGCAAGGCAGGCAGCGCCATGCGTTATTTTCTTTGATGAGATAGATGCCATTGCTCCAGCAAGGGGAAGCATTGGCGACAGCCATGTTACTGAGCGGGTCATAAGCCAGATTTTGACCGAGTTGGATGGCTTGGAAGAGTTGAGAGACGTTACAGTAATAGCAGCTACGAACAGGCCAGACATAATTGATCCCGCTTTATTGCGCCCCGGAAGATTCGACCGCCTGATTTACATACCACCGCCTGACAAAGAAGCAAGAAAAGAAATTTTCAAGATACATACGAGGAAAAAGCCTCTTGCCAAAGATGTTAGCATAGAAGAGCTTGCAGAAAAGACAGATGGCTACACTGGAGCTGATATTGCAGCTGTGTGTAATGAGGCAGTGATGGCAGCGATAAGAGAATACATCAATGAAGGAAAATTTGATAAGGAGAAGTTGAAGAACCTGAAGATACACAAGAGGCATTTCGAAGAAGCTTTGAAGACAGTAAAGCCAATATCAAAGGAAGATTTGCAGCACTACATACAAATTGCAGAAAAATTTGAAAAGGAGGCGAAACAATGATTGCAAAGGATATATTAAGCAATGAATTCCGCGTCATAGATGCCAGCGAAACAATCTCTCATGCTCTTTCTTTATTTGAAGAAACAGATTCCATTGTTGTAATGGAGGGAAACAAATATCATGGAATGCTTGTTCAAAAAGAAATTTTGAGGGCAAAGCTTCCACCAAATGCAAAGGTAAAAAGCTTCGTAAGACATGCTCCAAAGCTAAGGATAGATGAACCTGTTGAAGAAATAGCCCGCCTTATGCTTGAAAACGATATCTATCAATTGCCCGTCTTTGATGGAGAAAAACTGATTGGAGTGGTGAAAGCAGATGACATATTGCTCAAGATAACGCCCTCAATAGGTGATTTACCTATAGAAAATTTCATCTCAAAAGATATTGTTTCTGTTTCACCAAATGACAACATTGGGAAGGTAATCAAGCTATTTAAGGCAAAAAATATATCTCGCCTTCCTGTCATAGATGGCGAAAAACTTGTTGGAATAATAACAATGCACGATTTGATGGAAAAAGTTGTGCATCCAGAAGATAAGCCAGAATACGGAGAATTTGTTGCAGAGAAAAAAAGGTATTTGAAGATACCAGTCAAGGGCGTGATGCAAGAAACGCCATTTACAATGCCTCCAGATGCAAAAACAAAAGATGTCATAAAAGAAATAATAAATCGAAACATAGGAGGAATGCTTATTGCAAAGGATGACAAGCTTATCGGATTGGTCACAAAGCGTGATCTGCTTGAGCCAATTGCAAGGGCAGGAAAAGAGGAAAAGATTTTCATACAGTTTTGCGGCGAACTGTACAAAATAGAGGGCTTCGATAAAGAAGAGGCTCTCGCCATTCTTGATTCATTCAAGAGAAAATACAAAAGTTTGCTTGAAAATGGCTACATTTACATCTATTTAAAGCAGCATAAGGAAAAGAAGCATGGACTGCCATTGATATATGTTCAAATAAGGATAACGAGTCCAAAAGGTGTATTTGTCGCGAGCGATGAAGGCTATGGCTTTCACAATGCATTGAAAAACGCCATAAAAGCCATGGAAAAACACTTGGATAAAATAAAAGAGAAATGAAATAAAAAGGAATAAACAATTATCTTCTTTTTATTTTCATGAAGACATAAATCATGGATAAATATAAAATTTTTGTAGTCTTGTAGTCGAGACCATCAACTTAAGAATAATTTTATAGTTCCTCCTTAATTTTTCCCATGAATGAGGAGATGGGAATAATCGAAAGGATAGCGAAATGGATAGAAGAGAAGAAAATTTTTGTTAGAGAAAGAAAAAGCAATGTAAAAAGAGCATAGGAATGCTATTATATCA
>JAGGXG010000124.1 GCA_021163175.1 Thermoplasmata archaeon | reverse complement strand
TCACCCTCATTTTATGGCTTGAGGGCTTATACGCCCTCCTCCTGCGGAGGTTCACATGCTATCTATATATGAAGCATTGTTTAGATATGGATAGCAAATATTCTTCATTGAGATGGCAATAATAATTTCCAAAAATGGGAAAAATGCTAAAAAGATTGAAAAGATACAAATAGAAAGAGAGGATTATCTGCAAAAATATATCTATGAAAATCCAGATAGCATTCCACTTTATGAAATTAAGGAAGGGATTAGAATTTGTGTTTTAGCAAGAGAAGTCCCAACAAATAGTGGATTTATTGATGCTATTGGTCTGGATAGCGATGGAGACATCTATATAATTGAAACAAAACTTTACAAAAATCCTGATAAACGATTGGTAGTGGCGCAGGTTTTAGATTATGGTGCAGCATTATGGAAAAACGGTACAAATATGGACTCTTTCATTGACTTTCTGGAAAAAGAAGCAAATAAAAATTCTGATGCCTCTTTGACACAGAGACTAAAAGAATTCTTCCAACTAACTGATGATGATTTATCAATTTTACTCGAAAATGCAGAAAGAAATCTTAACGATGGTAATTTTAAGTTCGTCATCTTGATGGATAAAGTTCATCCACAATTAAAGGATCTCATCTATTTTATCAATCAGAATAGTCAGTTTGATATATATGCCGTGGAAATGGAGTATTATAAATATGGAGAATATGAAATCTTAATCCCTAGACTTTTTGGGGCTGAAGTCAAAAAGGATATCAAAGTTAGACCTAAAAGAAGAAAATGGGACTGGGCATCTTTCTCGCAGCAATTAAAAGAAAAATTTGGAGGTGAGGTGGTAAATGTAGCACAGGCAATAATAGATTTCGCAAATCAAAACAATATCAAGGTTTATTGGACATCCAGTCAAAGAGGTTCCTTTATTCTTGGATTTCCTTCAAGTGAAAAAGAATTTTATCCATTCGCCATACAGGGAGATGGAAAAATCGGATGGAATGCGCCGCATCAGGGAGATTTAGCTCCACCTCCATTTAACGATCCAGAAAAAAGAAAAGAGATACTATTACGAATGAAGACAATAAAAGGAGCCAAAATCATAGTCGATAGAGTGAATGGATATAGTGCTATAGATCTTCCACTAAAATCTCTTTCAGATGAAAAAATGTTAAATGAGTTTTTCAAAATTTTATTATGGATCAAACAACAAACTCTAGAAAAGAAAGAATAGATCCTTCAATAAAAAGCAACTATATTCCCAGTTCTTCCACAATTTTTCCTATTGCCATATCCAAATCTTCTTTTCTTTCAATAGGTGGCAGTCCATTTAATTTTCTAACTTCATTTTTAAATTCTTTCACATGCAACTTTTTCTTTTTCCTTCTCTTATAATCCTTTGTTAGAGAAATCAGATCCTCATTTTCAATATGAAGAAGTTCATGTATGATGGTATGCTGCACTATTTGCTTTCTTATTACTTCTTTCTTTATTCCCTTAAGCTTCTCGTTTATTTCTATTTCATATTCTTTCGGCTTTTCTCTTTTTATTTTAGCTTTTACCTTCTCTTCAATCAATAAAGCTTCTATATCTATATCTCTTTTCATCAAAACCTTTCCTTTAACCCTTCCAAGCGTATTTTTTGGAAGCTTCTTATATTTGCATTCAATCTTTATTCTCTTTAATGAAGGAAAGACTTGCATGCATTCCTTCAGCCATTGTTCCAACTCATTCATATTATCGCAAATTGAGCATGTGGAATGCCATCGAGCATTATAACATTTTCTTCATCGACGAGTCCCACCTCTATGGCACATTTTACAGTAATTTTGCCAACTAAATTGCCGACTGTGGCGAGCTCGAGATGTCTTTTAAGCATTTCCTCGTCGCCCAGCACGTCGGCATAAAATTCTTTTGATACAACAAAATCAACATCTCCAAAATGAAGTGTTTTTCCAACAAGCTCTGCATCGCAGGCTGCAAGCAGTACATCATTGCCAACAGTGTATATCTTCATATAGATTTTATTCCTGCGTGAGTTTGTATCTTCCGTGTTTTGGCTCAAATATTATCCCCTCCCTCCTCATTTTAACGATAAGGCTCTCAACAGTTGCTTTGTCTATGCCCTCCTGCTCCGCCCTGCTGACAATCTCCTCAAATGGAGCTGGAGCATCTGTTTCCTGGCTTATCTCTCTTATTATATCCACTATCGTCTTTATCTTATCCTTCTGGCTTCTTGAAATGCCAGTCGTTATTATATCGATATCGATAGTTTCTGTTTCCCTATCCATGCCTACTTTGGTTAGATAATATTCCACTATTCTTATTGCACGATCAGCATCTTCCTTTGTTACAACTTCAGACAAACGCATTCTTGCAGATGCCTCAGCAAGTCTTATGAAAGCTTCAAGCTGGCGAGGCGTGAATGGAATCGTTTCTTTCGATTTTGATCTCATTCCAACATAGTAATCCTTTATTCTGTCCATCGCTTCCCTTGTCATAACTGGAAAAACATTTCTCTTTGCATATGCTATATACTTCCTTAAAAATTCTGGCTCAAAAATTGGCTTTATTTTTGCTGCCTCTATACTTTCATTTCTCTCCAGCATCTCGCCATATCGATGCACCTGCAAGATATGCTCCGCCAGAGCTTCATCTCTCTCCTTGTCAGGCTTGTCCGTTAGAGGAAAAATTAAATCGAAGCGGGAAAGCAGGGCAGGAGGAATGTTTATTTGATCAGCTATTGGCGTGTATTCCTCAAATCTCCCAAGCTTTGGATTTGCAGCCCCAAGCAAAGCGCATCTTGACTTAAGTGTGGCGTTTATTCCAGCCTTTGCAACACTTATCTCCTGCTGCTCCATGGCCTGATGCAATGCATCCCTATCCTTTGGATTCATTTTGTCAAGCTCGTCAACGCATGCTATGCCAAGATCAGCTAAAACGAGAGCTCCAGCTTCAAGAGTCCATCTTCCTTCTCCAAATTCATCACTTCTTACAGCTGATGCAGTCAAACCTGCTGCACTGCTTGATTTTCCAGATGTATAGATGCTTCGTGGGGCAAGCTGCGAGATGTAACGAAGCAGCTGACTTTTTGCTGTTCCAGGATCGCCTACAAGAAGTATATGAATATCCCCTCTTATTTTTGTTCCATCTGGCATCGTTTTTGGAACACCTCCAAATAACTGCAACGATAAAGCATCTTTTTCCGTCTCAAGCCCATATATTGTTGGAGCTATCGATTCCCTTATTTTTACGGGAAGCATCGGATCCATACTTGCTTCCTTTATACGACGCTCGTCCTCGACGTCGATCAAAATTTCCTCGAAAGCCTGTTCTTTTAACTCGATGCTATTCACATCCATTACTCTGTTGAATTCAGTTAGCTTGAGCTGCCCTCGTCGCCTTGCTTGGATGCGTAATATCCCATTTATTGTTATGCGGTCGCCAGGCACAATGTTGCCAACGAGATCGTCTTCAAGGTAAGCAACCAGACGCATGGGCTGCGCGCCGCCCCGCAGCCCTTCGGGGCTTTCCTGCAATTCTATTTTTTGCGAGTCGATGAAAATCGATTCTTCTGGCAGCAATTTAAGCTTTACCTTTCTGTTGCAACTTGGGCAAATATTCGGCTCTATGAGTATGTTCTCCTCCTGCTTCACTCTCGTTATCGCTCCACATTTTGGACATTGGAAAGCTGCTTCCACCAGCTTTGGCCTTACTTCTGTAACTTTTTTTACCAAGCCATCAACACTTATAAACTTTCCAAGATGGATGGAGCGCAAATCTCTTATTTCTATTTTTCTTGTTTCGGGCAGATTTTTTATTCTTAAATGTAAGCTTGGCATCTCAGCTATGCTATGGATGCTCTGCAAAGCCTTCTCTCCTGCTTTTAAAGCATGGTATGGCTTTTCCAGCAATAGCTCTCCAAGCTCGGAATCGTGCTTATCTATGTCCCAGTAATCAAGCAACAAACTCTTTTTATCAGGATAAAGCAATGCTGTGCTTTCGATTTCTTCCTTAAAATAATCCTGAAATAAACGCTCCCATCTCTCCACCAAACTTTCTAATCCTGAAATAGCCATGTATGTTTAAACAATGCTAAGCCATATAAAAAATTTTAAGGTGGTGTATACCAATATGGCAAATTTGAATGCGGTAGTGATAGGAAGAAAAGGCTATGGAAGGGAAATAGGAAAGAAAGGGACCGAAAGTGATGTAACCTTTTACAATTTCAAGAAAGGCTCAGCCCACCGTAACAGCTATAGAGCCAACAAACTATCCTGAAAAACTCTCCTCATTGTTTTATTCCCTGAGTATTTCTGAGGCTGCGATATTTGTCGTTTCTTCAATAGATGCATATCTCGGAGAGGCCATGATTGCAGCGGATACAATCGGAATAGAAAATGCAATTTTTGTTTTAGAAGAGATTGTCGAAAAAATCGTGAGATTTAAATTCCCATCCCCCGTAGGAGAAACAGGGGGGATGGGAATTTAAATCTCACGATTTTTTCGACAATCTCTTCTAAAACAAAAATTGCATTTTCTATTCCGATTGTATCCGCTGCAATCATG
>JAGGXG010000158.1 GCA_021163175.1 Thermoplasmata archaeon | reverse complement strand
TTTGAAAAATTTAAGATAATCTATAATAATTACAAAAATATCCTATCGAATTATAAAATATCTAAAAATATACATTTCTTTTTCTTTGCAATTTGTTTACAGGATGCAGTCGCCTTAAATTGTGAATATATTATTGATGAATTAGAAAAAAAATTTGGTTGGGCTAAAGAAGATTTTGAGGTGTTAAAGAATACCACCCTATTTTACGGAAAGATAACATATAAAGGTTCAGAAGAATCAGAACTCGATTTTGGAGTAGATGACTTTAAAAAATATATATGACGAAAGGAGTGTTAGGAGCGATACAATGAAAGAATTGATTGAAAAAGCAATAGGAAATATTTTGACAGATTATAAGAAAAATGAAAAAAGATATACTACGGAAGGAGATGTGGTCGCTCATTTATTTTGTGAGTTGCAAAAAGTTTTTAAGAAGAAAGAAGAAATTATCCTACATTCCCAAGTTAGACCATTTGATAAGGATAAAGAGAGTAAAGTGAGAGTTATTAAAGAGGGGAAATGGATTGAACAGCCCCAAGCAAATGCAGGTAGTGTGGTAGATTTGGCTATACTTACAATGGGTGAAAACGATAAATATTGGGAGATAGCCTTTGAGAAAGCCATGAAGGACCAATATAAAAATAAATACAAAAATAAAAATGGGCTAAAGTATTGGCGAATATTATCATATCCTGTTGAGGCATTTCTTGCAGCTATTGAAATTAAAGTTAGAGTTGATAATAATAAGAAAAGAATATTTGAGGATATTGATAAGCTTCATTGCTTAAAGAGTAAAAATCCAAATTGTCTGACTTATATGCTTGTTCTTGACAGATATGCATCTAAAAACATACTTCGGAGTATTGAAGAAAGAGCTGAAGAAAAAGAGGTCCCTCTGCGAAAGATGTAACTTCTACATGCATAATATGAATTTTATTATCATCATTCAAAGATGAAACCTCTGATTACAAATTAATGGCAATAAATATTTATAAATTTTATAAAGCGAAATTTTAGCAATGAAGATATTGAAAATGATGAAAATGCAAACAATCCAAACAATTTATAAAATTTACAAAATTCACAAGATTCACGAAATGAATAAAATGCACAAAAAATACATTTTATGAATGAAGAAAATCCTCTGGGGTTGCTTCCTTGAAACCTAATTTTCTTGATATGTATGCAAGGTATCCAGCTGTTCTGGGGGAATATTTGCATTTGTATCTGACTGGATTATTGAAGCGTTCAACATAACTTCTTATCCGCAGTTCTTCCAATTCTTTGTATAAACTTCCATATTTGCTATCCCTTTCTTTTTGCGTTGGTAAAAAACCATACAACAGCGTTCTTATTTCCATTATGGTAAGAGGAGTATCCCATCCTCCATACAAAAATAGGTTCAATAATATTCTTTCCTTAACCCTCAATCCATCGAATGAGACATTCTCAAGTTTGGAAACTTCAAACACCACATAAAAAAATGAATAATACTAAAAAATTTTCTATGGGCTACTCACATAGCCTCTGCTTTGCCTCCAAAAAACCTCTGGAAAAACCCCCTCGCCATGTTTCTGGCAACGATAAAATGGCATAACGACAATCAAAACAATGATTTTGGGCAAAAAAATGGGGGAGTCGTTGAAATTTTGCATTTCATGAATGCTTTTTCTTTCCGCAGTGCAAAATGTTTTTTAATGCCATTTCTATATATTGTAGTGGTAGGCTTTGCACCACGACAGCTTTTCGGATTACCCGAAAAGAATTTTTAATGGGATAAGAAAAAACAAAAAATTTACTTGTATTTCCACCAAAGCTATGTTTTGTTTGGGGAGATACAGCATTATAAAATGGAGAAAATTTTGGAATAGAAAAGAGCATTGTTTCCATTTATGCAAGAAGATGGTTTTTTCTACCTAAATAATTTTTCTATAAGCTCTTTTTTACTTATTTTGAGATATTCTGCAATATCAGACAAGATATTGTTTAATGTACCAACTTTTAGAGGTCTATGAAGAGGAATGTAATGAAATGGGCTTTTCCCGTTGCCTCACTTTTCAATCTTACATGGCTTCCAGTTTGTCTAACAACTTCGTATCCAAATTTTGTCAATAAATCTATTAAATCCCTTTCCACCAATATGGCGAGGTAATTTCATATTGCAATCACTTCATCCTTAACAATATGCATTCTTATCAAAGAAGGCATATCTTCTTTATCAAAATGGCATTTCACAGCATCTACAATCATCTTCTTTAACTCCTCTATATCTTCAGCTTCAGTGAAAATGGAATATCCTAAAGCTCTGGCTATATATCCGCCTTCTTCTGCTTCTTCAACAAGAAATATGATTTCCTTTACCATAATATTACAATATTTTTGTCTATTAATCTTTTCTCTTTTCTTCATCTCCTGCCGAATACGATAACTTTTTCACCATTGCTTTGCCATATAGCATAATAAATTATTTCTGCGGTTTATATATGGCTTTAAGAGCAAATGGAGTTATCAAAGAGGATATTATCACAAGGAGAATTGTGGCTGCTAAAATTTGATGGGCAAGATTCCCCCATATTCCCATTGATATTTCTGTTGTTGCTACAATCAATGCAACTTCCATGCGAGGCATCATGCCTATGCCGACTGCAATTGCTTCTCTGTTGGAAAATCCATTTATCTTCGCCCCCAGACCGCATCCAATGATTTTTCCAGCCAGAGCAAATGGAATGAAGTATAATATAAGGGTTCCAACGCCTTCCAGTGCATTGAAATCAAAGCTTGCTCCAACCCATACAAAGAAGAGAGGGATGAAGAAAACATCACCAATTTGATGCAGGAATTCCGAAATTCTTCTCCTTTGAGGAATCATGCTCAGAAGCAATCCTGCAAAAAATGAGCCTGTTATTGCTGCCAAGCCCAATGATAGAGCCAAAGCTGAAAAAATGAAGCAGAAAGAAAGGGCAACTGTTAGAGCAAATCTTGGTATGGATATATGCAAATGAATGCGCTGGTATCTATGCAATATGGCAAGGATTATGAAAAACAAAGCAAAGAATATTGAAACCTTTACAAAAAGCATATCTATTGAACCTTTTCCAAGAGTAAGGGACAAAACGACAATGCCGAGAATGTCATCGAGAACTGCTACGGTAAGAATAAGATTACCCACATTCGTATGCAATGCATCCATATCCATCAAGGTGCGAACCGTTATGCCAACGCTCGTTGCAGTAAAAATGTTTCCTATCGCTATTGAATGCATTGTATCGTAGCCCAAAATTGTTCCAACAATATATCCGAATATGAAGGCAATGGAAACATCAAACAATGAGGTTATCATGCCACTTTTACCAGCTCCTTTTATTTCTTCTACGCCCGTCTCAATTCCTGAAAGGAAGAGGAGCAAGACAATGCCAATGTATGATATGTTCCTCATTTCTTCCTGGGCAGCGAGTCTTATGGTGGCATCGTTTGTCATAGCTGGAACCAAAAAATTGAAGTCAAAGAAATGCCCCAAAATGAATGGCCCCAGAATTATTCCTGCAAATATCTCTCCTATGACAGCTGGCTGCTTTATCTTTTCCATTGCATATCCAAGAATTTTTGATAGAAGAAGAGCTAACCCAATCTCAAGCAGTAATATCCCCATCTCTTCCATGTTATCTCTTCCCCAGCAATATTTGAACAATGAAATGAGCGGTTATCTCACCAACAATCTCATTTCCCCTCACAACAGGGAGGCGGCGCAGCCCCGCGCTCACCATCTTTTTGAGCACATCTCCTAATTTTTCATCTGGTGAGCATTTTATCAAATGGCGACACATTATATCTTCAGCTTTTTGAGCTGTTCCGTACTCGAGAGAGATTCCATATTTTTTGCCAAAAACATATTTGGGGAGGCGTGCAGGAGCGAGTAATTTTAGTATGTCGTTTTCCGTTATCACTCCCACAACATGCCTGCTTCCCTTTTTTTCAACAATCCATACATGGTCGCGGGCAGCAAGGACAGAAAGAACAGATGAGATGGAAGCATCTTTTTCCAGCAACGGAAGATTCCATAAATTTTGGGCATCGATTATTTCTTCTATTTTTTTCTCATGCAGCTCCTTTAATTTAAGCTCCACAAGATGTAATAGAAAGAAGTATATTTTATTTTCTTTTCTTTATCTTTATCGTCCCAACTTTTTCCCCTTTTATTGCCTTTGTTAAATTTCCTTTCACCAGTCCATTTATGAAATACACCATGCAATCCATTTTCATTGCTTCCTGTATTTTATTTTTTATTCCTCCAGTAACATCTATTTTTTCCATCCCATGCCTTACCACAGTGGTTTCGTCGATCACGTCAATCAGCCTTGCATCTTCTTTGCCCGGCTCCTTATCATATATTCCATCCACATCCATCAAAAATATGGCTCTCTCTGCCATCATTTCATTTGCAATATATGCCATTATTGCATCGCCAGAAATTATGTCCATTCCCTTGCTTTCGTCTATAACGACATCTCCAAAAAGAACCGGAATCAATCCAATTTTTAGGGCTTCCTTTATAACTTTCAGCTCTCCATGAACTATATTTCCATTATTTGTAATGAATATCGATGAAGAACTTATTGAAAAAGCTGGCAGTTCTGCCTTTAAAAATATATCGATGATTTTCTCATTCAATTCAAGCATCGCTTCATGTGTGTGGCTAAAACCAATGAGTTTTTTTGTTTCTCCCGCTTTTGCTCCTTCTCTTATTCCATATTTTCTCGCCATTGGATGCCCAAAGCTGCCGCCGCCATGCACGAGGATGAAATCCTTTTCGGGATAGAATTTTTTTAACTCAGCTGCAACATTCCTTACAACATCTTCATTGAATGAGAATGGCTTGTTTTTGTCGCTTATGATGCTTCCTCCAAGTTTTATCAGAATCATTCTATTTTTACTTCCGCTTCTTTTTCTCCTGCATTTATTTCAACAATGCTTCCATCCTTTATTTTTTCTATGTCAACGCCATCCACGCATGGAATGGCAGCCAGAATAACGCCTGTTGCCACTATAGTTTCTGTCTCCTTATTTATTATTGCAAGAGGAGCAACCCCATTCTTTTTAAGCCCATATATAACATAGCTCCCCACTGTAGAGCCTTTTCCATATGGAAATACGAGTATCTTTCCTTTTACACTTTTTCCTTCAAGAGGATGTCCTTTTTCTATTACAATACCTGTCTTCATATCTATTCCACCATAGAAGCCAATAGGCTCACGGCTTACTAATGCAACACCTTTCACCTTTCCCGGATATATGGTTCGAGCCTTCATTTTAACAACGCCTCCATATTGTTGAAAACAACCTTTTGTTTGCAAAAGCCAGGCAAATAATGAGCAGCTTTGGCTGAATTCACGCCTGTTGTTTTAAATAAATTTTCTATAGGCGATACCACCATGCATGTGTCAGCATATATCTTTCCACCTGCTTTTTCTATCGCTTCCTCAAGTCCTATCTTTCTTGCAACCTCTTTTGTAGCCCTCGATGTAACGATCCAGAATGGTCTCTTTGCCTTTCTTCCCTCTAAAATCTTCGCAATTTTGAAAATCTCGGCTATGGAAGCATGGGGGCAGCCAAATATGACTATATCGGGCTCCTCTCCGCTGTTCAACATTTCATATGTCTCCTTCAACTCTTCCCTTCCAAACTCTATTTTTTCCAAGCCATCGATTCCAACTTTATCTGCTTCAGGTGTGATGCCAGCGACATGATACAATGCTACCGCTCCGCTCGCTGCCATCGCCGCCCCCAGCGCTTTGAGCTGATCCGTATCTGCCTCTTTTATTCCCTTGAAATATGGGATTTTGTTTTTTATGGCTTTGCCTATGTAATAGCCTAAAGCGGCGAAATCTGAATTGTATTTTAACTCTGTTTTCACCTCTATAACATAATCTGGCTGCCTGTTTTCATCGAGGTGCAAGCCATAATAAGGCGTGAAGCCTGTTATGGCGGCTGCCAAAGCAGATGGTCCACCCTCGCGATTAGTTCTTGCTCCTATGACGGAGTTGGCAAAGCTGACAGCTGAGCTTTCACTCCATGCAATGTGCTGCTTATAATGGGGCAGATTTCCAGCCAAGTAAGGGGTGCATGTTGCAGATATTACGATACCCATTTTTCTGAAAGCCTCGATTATGGCAAGCTGCTTTTTTGCGAAGCTTTCATCTATTCCCATCTCCTTCCATTTCTCCAGATCCATTCCAGCAGGATTTAGAAATGTTAAAACTCGCACTCTCGCCTCTTTTGCGATATCCTGCAAAAACTCGAGGCCAGGATCACCTATGCTTTTATATGATACACCTGCTACTTGAACACTTGCAACCTTAATCATTTTTTCAGCGTTGTATATGTCGCCAAGCCTCGCGAGTAAACGCATCATTCTCGCCACAATACTGCCCTGCTCACCATTCAACATTGCCTCCTGTTCTTTAGTGAGATACATCGTAGCTATAATACATGCCATTTCTTAAATTTTTGGAAATAAGTTTTAATCTTCATAACGCAATGGATCGATTCTTTTTATATTCTTTATTTTATCAAATTCTTTATCTGCGGATATGATTTCTTTTATTCCTCTTGCATGCAGCGTTGCAGCATGAATACGGTTATGCCAAATTTATCAAAAATTTCTGCTGCCATTCTTACTATAATCTCATCTATTGGATGCACTTCTATGTCCAGAGATAAAATTGCATATATTGTATCTTTTATCCCTTTTATTCCATATTTTCTAAGGGGGTTTTTCCACTTCAATTGCAACCAAAGGAGAAATGCATGCCTTTATTTTTCCATTGGCAACATCTTCCAAAATTTTTGCACATGCCTTTCCATATTTTCTATCCATTATTTTTGCATAAAAGAAGACATTGCT
>JAGGXG010000016.1 GCA_021163175.1 Thermoplasmata archaeon | reverse complement strand
TTGGAGGCGAAAAAATGGATGTGAGAAGAAAAACCGTATTTGGAGTGTTTGTGGTGGCGATAGCTGCGATGATGATATTGTCAAGCATGCAGGTTTCGAGCGAGAAATGGAATACGCCATTGACGAGAAATGTTAAAGAATTGCCAGTAAAAGTGGTGAAAGTTGGGAAATCCATTGCGACTGCAAACGATGGAAATGTTCTGGTAAGCGCTGATTCAGAATACGATGATGTTATGCCCGGCATTACTACAGATGACAAGGGAAATATTGTGGTAACCTGGACACAACAGCAAGGAGTACTGGCTGCGGAAATCGCATATGCTTATTCTTCCGATAATGGCCAAACATGGACATCCTTTGCAACCCAAACAGGAGAATTGCTCACGCATTCAGACATTTCCTGGCAGGATTGTCCAACATACACGGGCTTATATGGTGTTTATCTTGACGAAACCAACATGTACATGGGCTTCTATACAATTGGTGATGTAACTGACCCAACAACATTCGAGGCAATGTACTGGACAGAGGAAATAGATGCACCAGTATATGCATGTGTTTCCGATAACACATATCTCGAAGGACAATACTACGATGTCAATGGACCAGCATGTATGTATATTTATCACTTCGTTTATGACGTGTATGATATTCCAGGTTGCCCATGTCAGATGATAGCAGATTTAAGTGCAGGAAGCGGCGAGTCAACATACGATGGACAGACTCATCTGGTTACTGCACCAGCAGACAATCCTGACATGGCTGGCGTTAACATGGATGTGCATTATGCCTGGGATTATTTCAATGAAACATTGGAGAAATATCAGATAGTATGGAAGAAGATAATACCTGTTGAAGGCGATACTGACTCAACAGACATAGAATACACACCTTACCAGAAATATATAGATGAAGGAAGAGATCCCGCTATTTCAAAATCTGGTGACAATGTTGTAATAGTATATATGAATAACGATAACATATATGGAGACTGGGACATAAAATGCGCATACAGCAATGATGATGGAGCCACATGGAGTATAAGCACTGTTGTGGAACAGCATCCTGTAAATGAGATGCATCCCGATGTTTACATAGCTGGAAATAACGTGTATGTGGCATATGTAAGCAATGGAAATCTCTATCTCGTGAAATCCAAGGATGGTGGTGCGACATGGGGTGAGCCGATTCAAATAAATGATAACGATGGAAGTGTTATTGCAGAGCCAGGATGCATCGATATTTCTGCGGCGGGAATTGTATGGGAAGATAACAGGAATGGCAACATAGATGTTTATTATGCATCTCTTCCAGCACCTCGCCTTGAGGTAACGATATCCGGAGGATTTGGAATAACGGTTCATGTAAGCAATGTTGGAACAGAAGCAGCAGAAAATGCACCATGCAGCGTTGAGATCACAGGAGGCCTGGTAATAATGGGCAAATCAACAGAAACAACAGTCACGCTAAATCCAGGAGAAAGCGTTGATATAAAGGTTCTTCCAATAGGAATAGGAAAAATCACCATAACGGCAAGTGCAGGAGGAGTGACAGCAAAAGCAACTGGCTTCTTGCTGGGCCCATTGGTGCTCGGCTTGAAGTAATCTCTCTTCCTTTTTTTATGATTTATATTGTTGGTGCGGGTCCAGCCGGGCTTGCAACTGGATTGTTTTTACTGGAAAAAGGCTATCAAGTTACCATTCTGGAAAAGGAGGACAGGATAAAAAGTACTGCATGCGGGGAAGCATGCGATCTTGATTCCCTAAAAATGCTTCCTTTCGATTCCACACCCTATTTTGAAAGACTCGTAGAGGGTTTAAAAATCATTTTCAACGGGAAATATTTTTATGTAAAAACGAGAGGCGTTGTTTTGGACAGGCAAAAATGGATGGAAGGAATGGCCGATGAATTTATAAGGGGAGGAGGTAAAATAAAATTCTCGAGTAAGGTAATAAAAGTTGATTCTAAATATATTTACACAGAAGAGGAAAAAAAGAATTATGAATTGTGTATAGGGGCCGATGGGCCATTATCGGTAGTAAGAAAATTTTTTGGCGGGAAATGTGCTTTTGATGTTGGAAGCGAGTATGAAATTGAATATAAAAAGGATGATGACTTTCTTGAATTCTATCTCTCAAAAAAATTTTCCCAGTATTATGCATGGATATTTCCAAAGAAAGAGAGCATCAATATTGGCGTAATAGGAAAATTTTCCATGCTTGATAGGTTTTTGAAGGAAATGAAAATAGATGGAAAGATGCTGGCAAAGAAAGCTGGAATGATTCCTTATGGAGGCGTGGAAAAATTTGTTAAGGAAGGCGTTGTTTTGATTGGCGACGCCGCCTGCATGGCAAATCCTTTCTCGCTGGGTGGCATTTCTCCTGCCATACATGCCGCAAAAATACTTGCAAAAAATGTTGTTAACCTGAAAAGATATGAGGAGGAGATAAAAAAGCATGCTATTATGGATGGCATTTTAATGAAAGGGAGGAAAGCGGTAGAAAAATTAAATGACAGAGAGATGGAAATGATATTTGAAAAGATAGATGGGAAGGAATTGAGGCAGATAAAATACAGGGATGTAGCAGGCGTTTTCCTTCATTTTGCATCCATTCCCAAATTCTATAATATTTCAAGGGCATTGTTGCATTCTATTAAATGGGGATGGTAAATTTTAAATCATTGCATATATAACCATATGGAAAAAATAAAAATGAATATAGATTGGCTTGATGAACTGCTTCCAGAAGGTTTTCCATTGCATACCTCAACGCTTGTAAGCGGCCCAGGCGGCAGCGGCAAGCCGTTAATTGGCTACATATTTGCTTCCTCATATATAAAGCAGGGAGGCAGCTTAATTATAGTGCTGACGAGCACAACAAGGGGATATGTCATAAATGTTATGAAATTGTTTGGCACAGACCCGGAAGAATATGACGATAAAGTATTCTATGTGGAGCTCGATGTTGGTATAGATGATGTTGAAAGCATTGATAAAAACTGGATAAAAGCTAATCTGGTAAAGCCCAATGTCTGGGATGAAATAAGAAAATACATACATGGAAACGAAATGGTTGTTGCCTCTGCTCTAAATCTTCTATTCTTTTCCAAAACATATGGTGATGCAGTATATGAAAAACTTCGCAGCATAATTGGAGAGGATAAAAGCACGACATACTTCTTCACAATAAATTCAGATGCTTTTAAGGAAAAGGCAGAGGGATTGGAAAGCGTGGCAGACAATCTTATATTCAGCAGAATGGAGAAGCCAATGAAATTGTTTTTAAGGATAGCGAGGATGAAAGATGTAAAATTTTTGGATAGGGAAACAGAGGTTCCTTTAACGCAGGATATACTCAAAAGCATAAGGAAAGAAGCTGAGAAGGGAAAGAAAAATTTAATTCCGGTAATATCGAGGCTATAAATGAACTGGCTCCGTCTCCTCATAGATGATATATTGAGATTTACAAGAGAGAAGAACAGACCCGTTTCTATAAAAGAGATCATGGATGAAACGAATTCAAGCAAAATAGAAGTAATGGATGCGATAAAAGAAATGGAAAAAGAAGGACTGGCAAAATATAAGGAAAAGGTCTCTCTAACTAAAAAAGGAGAAGAAATGGCAAATGAGATGTATGAAAGGCACGTAACCATAGAGAAATTTTTTGGAGGAAAGGAAGCACATGAAATAGCCCATTCATTGGAGCATTTGCTGGAAAAAAAAGACATAGAGTTGATGAAAGACACGCTTACCAGAAAAAAAGAAAGTCTCGAGGAATTTGAGGAGGGAGAAAGGGGAATAATAGTTGCATTCGCCATCAATGACCCGAGAATAATCTCCCGCCTCATCGGCGCAGGCATCGCCCCCATGACGCCGTTCATGATGGAGAAGAAAAGAAGCAATGAGATGATAATTTTGGCACATAACAAGGTGATAGCGCTGGATAAATCTCTGGCTAAAAAGATATATGCTATGCGGGTAGAAAATGAAGGTTTTACTGGTAGGACAGCCTAACGTTGGAAAATCATCTTTAATCAATGCCCTGACAGGAGCAAAAGTTATTATCTCGAACTATCCAGGCACAACCATCGATGTTACAGAAGGTAAAACAAAGATAAATGGCATAGAATACACCTTCATAGATACTCCAGGGGTATACAATTTATTTCCATCGAGTCTTGAAGAAAAGGTTACCGAAGAAATGATTTTGAATGGAGAATACGATTTCATAATACAGGTTATGGATGCCATTTCCATAGAAAGAAGTCTCGTAATAACAATGAGTCTCATAGAGCTTGGCGTGCCTCTTTTGCTTGCAATAAATTTCTGGGAGGAGGCCGAAAAAAAGGGAATAGAAGTGGATGAGAAAAAACTTGAAAAGATGCTGGGCGTAAAGGTAGTTAAAATAAATCCGATTAAGAGAGGAGGGATAAGAGATTTAATTAAAAATATTGGAGAAGCAAGAAAATCAAATTTTAAAATTACATATGATGATGACATTGAAATAGCAATACAAGAAACGATGAAAAAGTTGAAGGAAACGAAGCTATCTAAAAGGGGAATAGCTGTAAAGATTCTCGAGGGCGATGAAATTGCAATTAAAAAGTATGGAATTGATGCAGAAGATATTATTGAAAAAATCAAAAGGCATCCCAATCTGGCAATAGATATACAGATTACTAAATCTGGTTATGCATCGATAATATCAAAAAATGTTGTTAAACTGAGAGCCAGAAAGGAAAAATTGAATAGGTTCGATAAATTTTTGTTTTCAAACTGGCTCGCAGGATTTACACTCACCTCTTTCATTCTCGCTATCACTTTCGCCATCCTAATATATCTGGGTGGATGGTTTCAGGATGAGTTGATGGGATTGGCTAACGAGATCATAAATTTTCTGATGCCATATGTTCCGTCTTATCTATCATTGATTATAAAAGAAGCTTTGACTGGTCTTTCTGCTGGAATAGCGATAGCCATTCCGTATATCGGCATATTCTATTTTCTCCTTTCAATAATGGAAGATAGCGGCATACTTGCAAGATTTATAATAGTCCTGAACAGCATGATGAAAAAGATTGGACTGCCAGGAAAATCAATAATTCCAGTTATGCTTGGTCTGGGCTGCAGCGCGGCGGCGATAAAGTCCAGCCGCCTCCTCGCCTCTGCCCGAGACAGGCTGAAAATAGCTTTTCTTTTTTCGATGGTTCCTTGTTCGTCAAGAACAGCAATAATACTTGGCATCGTTTCCCATTATGCTGGCATTTCATATGGCATTGCCATTTATATCATAGCTCTGGTTCTTTTCATAGTTACAGCGAAATTGCTTGATATCGTAATAAAAAAGGAGCCCATGCCAATAATTGAAGAACTTCCTCCATACAGGCTGCCAAAAATAAAAAATGTTGTTGCAAAATCATGGATAAGAATGAAATCATTTGTATATGTTGTTATCCCATTGCTCATAATCGGGGGAATGCTGTACGGCCTGCTCCTGCATCTCAGTCTAATTGATTTCATTGTTAAGCCGCTGAGCCCCATAACGAGAGGATGGCTTATGCTGCCCGAGGAGAGCGTGATGGCTTTATTCTATGGATTCCTTCAAAAGGATTTAACGCCTGCGATGCTTGCAAATGCCCTCGGAACTTTAAATTTTAATGCTGCTATGACGAAATTGCAGATTTTCACCTTTGGCATGGCTTCAACATTTCAGATTCCCTGTATAATAGCATTCGCAATGATTGGAAAAGAGCTTGGCTGGAAAAATGCAATATTGATTGAAATAGCTGCTTTAGCTTATGGATTGATTGTAACCGGGCTAATACTAAGGCTTTTGATGCTATGGCATTAGCTAAAAAACAATTTAAACCTTCAAGTATTCTTTTATTTCATCTCTGGCAGCATTTCTTTTCTCTTTCAAATCAATCAGAAATTCTTCCATAAGCTCGCTTGCAAGCTTTTTGCACTGCCCGCAAGTTTGCTCTCCCTTCCTGCATTTTTCATATATTTCTTCAAGCTCTTTATCATCTTTTATAAGGCCATATGTAAAGAGCTCATATATTATGCATTTCTCTGGCTCTCCACCAAGGCGGCGATGTTCCTCAATGCTTACTTTTCCGCCTGTTTTGGCACGCCATATTTTTTTCTTTGCTTCCTCTGGCGTATCGCTCAAAAATATTGCATAATTTGGTCTGCTGCTTGACATTTTATTTCCATCCAGGCCAGTAATGAAGCGATGGTATGTTGAAGATGGGGAAATAAATCCATAGAAGCCAAGTTCTCTTTCTTTCAAGGCAAGCTCAAAGTCAATTTCATCTATGCCATCTGCCTCGATATAAATTGCTTTGTATGCATCATTCCTTTCATATTCATAGCCATGCTTCCTCGCAATCTCTTCAGCAATGTCGAGGAGCTTTTCAACATTTTCATCAACTTTAACAAAAACGCCAACTCTCCCTTCATGCTCCATAACACTATAGAGGCGATGTGCACTTGCTATATCCCTGCAAAATCTGATGTGGGGGTCCTGATCAACGCCAACTGGCACGAGCGTGGGGCGGAGGCCGCCATAGGCGTCGAGTTGCACATGCAGAATGTCACCAGCCTGAATGAAAGGGGCGAAGATATGAGCCATGTTTGTTGAACCTGTGAAGCCGTATATGGCCATCACCTCTGACAAATTGGCTTTTTTCGCCAGCAAGTACGCCAGATCTTTGACATCGTTGTTCTTGGACTGGAAGTAAATGTTACAGGGCTTTAGACCGAGAGCTATATAATTTGCTATATATTCTTCGATTGCTATTTTTTCAGCTTGCTTTAAAGTATAGCCTCTGGTGGCATAGGCTTCGATATCAGCAACAGCGATATGAATGTCAGCCCCTATACTCTGATAATATATTACCTGATCAATAACAATTTTATGACCGAGATGCATTTTGCCAGAGGGCATTAGGCCCGTTAAAATAACCCATGGCTCCCTTTTCTTTATTGCTTCCTTTATTCTATGAAAGTCACGATGCCCAAAAACAATGCCCCGCCTGAAGAAAAAGGGTGGGAAAGGCAAGTCTTTCCATTCATTTCTGAAATCTTCTATACCAAATTGATATAACTTCTCGTAATCGTATTGCTTAGAACTCCATGGATCAATTCTAATCATCTTTTTTGCATTGCCAACGAGTTAATTAATTTTGCGAGATATGCTATTAGCTATATCCGCCAATCTGCAATGTTGGATCTCCAAGCAGAATAAACTCCTGTATTGTCCATCTATCCCATATATGATCGAGATAGCTATTTTGAGCTGTAACAAAGGTTTCTCCAAGCCTTGTTTTTCCATTCATATAAGCTTTGAAAAATTGATATGCGAGATAGCTTGCCCCAGAATACGGTCCATTTTTGCCTACGCCTGTAAAAGCAACTCTCGTTGCACCAATGCTTGCTATGGCGCCTCCTCCTTTATGGGCTATAAAATACCATGCAAAGCATGGGAATTTTGCATTTATTGGGAAAGGCACACCATCATTTCTTAAATCGGTCGAATTAAAATCAAGCTTCGCCGTCAAACATGCATCGAAAAATATTATTGGCAATTTATAGCCATTATACAATCCCGCTATATACGGCGTGAAATATCTTCCAGTCCAGTTTTCATTGTTTGGCTTATGTGTTGCCCACCCGTATGGAAAACCATGCCCGCTATAGTACAAAAATCCACCTCCTTTTTCCATTGTCATCTCAACATTCAATGGAGATATGCTTCCATCTGATGCCCACATTTTTACTGGAGTAAAGCCATGCATTATATTTGCAATATATTCATTCATGAATTCTCCTTCTATAATGCCCCATCCTGGAAAAGTATCGCCGCCCACAAGCAAAAGACGCTTGAACCATTCTCCGCCACCGCCATCTTCATATTTTATTATTTTATCAACAACAGTTTTTGCTTCCCTTGCATTTCTGCACGCAAGCCTTCCAAGATAAACATCGGGATATAAATCTATTGTATCATTTACACCAACGCAGCCATAATATACCTCACCATACACACCGTTATTATTTGTATCCCAAGATGAAAAGATAACGCTTCCATTCTCATATCTGTACAAATCAGCGTAATATAAATCGGTTGGCATGGAAAAATTGTGTATCCCGCCTCTCCATTTTTCATGATAAACAACATATCTTATCGGCAGATTGTATATATCTCCAGCGAGCAAAACATATTTTATGCCATCTTTTTCCACGCCATCTTTAATGCAATATTTTATTTTCTCCGCTTCATCTCTTCCATTGTAACTGGAATAAACTTCATTCAAGCTTATAACTTTGGTTTTTATCCCATGCTTTTCTTTATGCTCAGCAAGCCTGCTGAATTCTTTGTAAAATTCTTCTGGAGTTATTATGAGCAAATCATACCCTCCATTGAATGTAGCTGCTTTTTTATAATCATATTCAACGCTTGCTTTCTTTCCATATGTTGCCAAGAAAACAACATGCTCTCCATTACTTATTCCAACCCCAATATGGTATGGAGGCTGCTTTATTCTGTATGCATTACCTTCAGAAATCCATTTGAAGCCAATGTTTTCGACGCCCCCATTCACAACAACCTTTTTTATCTCAACATTAAAAGGAAGCTCTCTCGTTTCCTTATCAGCCACATCATAAAAATCAATCCCGCCCTCATGAATCGAGACATTCATTCCAACTGGCACAGCCAGCAGCAACAGCGCAATGAGCAGCGCAGCTTTCATAAATGATATAAAAAAAGAGATATAAAATCCTATGTATTTAAGAAAGGTGTTTCCTCTCGTAATACTTGCGGCGGGCGAAGGCAGGCGCATGGGCGAGGTTAAGCCACTGGTAAAGCTACTTGGTTTGACTTTCCTTGAAAGAACAATCCTTTCATTCAACGAGGCTGGCATCACAAAATTTTATGTTGTTGTGGGTTACAAAAAGGAAGAGGTAAAGAAGCATGTTGAAGAAATCAGGAAAAGAGGCATAGATGTTGAAACGATAGATAATGATGAGTGGGAGAAAGGCAATGGGACGTCTGTGCTGGCTATTCGTGGAAAAGAGAAAAAATTTTTTGTCACCATGGTTGACCATTTTTTTGAAAAAGATGTTATAAAGGATTTTATAGAGAATGTTGGCAGGCGTAACACTTTGCTTATTGATAAAGAAATCGATAAAGTTTTTAATATCCATGAGGCAACAAAAGTTAAATTGAAAGGAAGCAAAATAATCGATATAGGGAAAGAATTGAAGGAATATGATGCTGTGGATACTGGCTTATTTTTCTTCAATGAAGAAATTTTCGAGGCGATTGAAGAAGCAATGGAAGAAGGCAATGCAAGTTTGGCGGCAGGAGTGAAAAAACTCGCTGAAAAAGGTAAAATTTATGGGCATGAGAAGAAACGTGGCTATTGGATAGATGCTGATACAAAAGAAGAGCTGAGAATAGCTGAAAAACTGATTTTGAAAAGCATTCCGAAAAAGGAGGATGGAATCATATCATTCAATTTAAACAGGAAAGTATCGTTAAAAATTTCAAAATGGTTGTGCAATTTCAACATTTCTCCAAATCTGATAACCATTCTAAGCTTTTTAACAGCAATAGCAGGAAGCATTTTATTTTATTTTGGAAAATATGTTTATACTGCTCTTGCTGGAATAATAATACAATTTGCTTCAATAATAGATGGATGCGATGGAGAAATAGCAAGATTGAAATTTCTTTCCTCTTCATATGGGGCATGGCTCGATACAATTCTGGATAGATATGCAGATGCCATAATGGCAGTATTTGTTACATATAATGGATGGTTGATTTATAGAAGCATCATAATATGGTTCCTTGGCTTTTTTTCATTGCTCGCATTTATAATGGCAAGCTATTCGAGAAAGGAATATGAATTGAGATATAATAAAAAGCTGGAGAGCAAAATCGATAATCTTTCCAAAAGAGACATAAGAATATTTTCAATTTTCATCGGCTCTCTATTCAACAAAGCTTTTGAATTTATGGTGGCAATAGCAATGCTTCATCATATTGTTATAGCAATTGATCTGGCAAGGAGGAGAAAATGAAAAAGCTTCCAAAAAATTCTTTTTATACAGGAGAACTCGCCGAAGGATGCATATATTGCAGCCACGGCTCAAAAATGGTTTTGCTTGTAACAGGCCTATGCAATGCAAGATGCTTTTACTGCCCCCTCTCTGAAAAGAAGAAAAATAAAGATGTCATATATGCTGACGAGCTACTCGTGAAAAGCGATGACGACATCATAATGGAGGCAGAGCTGATCGAGGCAGAGGGCACAGGCATAACGGGCGGCGACCCCCTGGCGAAGCCTGAGAGAACAGCTTATTATATAAAAATGCTGAAGGATTATTTTGGAAGAGAGCATCACATTCATTTATATACTGCCACATTAAGCATCGGAAAAATAAAAAAAGTTATAGAGGCTGGCTTGGATGAGATAAGGTTCCATCCAGTATGGCAGCTATGGAATAAAATAGAAAAAACAAAATTTAAGGAAGTGATCAAAAGCATTAATATAGATGTTGGAATGGAAATACCTGTTATACCGCATCTAAAAGAAGAAACAAAACATTTGCTCCAAACCGTAGACAAGTATGGGCTTGACTTCATTAATTTGAATGAACTCGAATTTTCATATACCAACGTTAACGAGCTTTCGAAATATGGCTATGTTGCAAAAAATGATGTTTCATCCGCCGTCAAAGGAAGTGAGGAGATGGCATATGAAATCCTTGATTGGGGTATAGAAACGCCATTGCATTATTGCTCGGCTTCTTTCAAAGACGCCATTCAATTGAGGAGGAGAATAGAAAGAAGAGCAAGAAATGTTGCAAAGAAATATGAATTTATAACCGAGGAAGGAACATTGCTTAAAGGTGTCATAATGGCAGGAAAAGAAAAAATCGAGGAAATAAAAAGAAAATTTGGGATAGCAGATGACATGATTGCATGGGATGAGGAAAAGAACAGGATCGAGACGTCTCCATTCATTCTTGAAGAAATAGCTGAGCATTTGCCATACAAATGCTATCTCATCGAGGAATATCCAACGGCAGATCGTCTTGAAGTCGAGAAAATACCATTATAATTTTTGATATTCGAAATATGAATATGCAATCAGGCAGAAGGCGAAAGC
>JAGGXG010000092.1 GCA_021163175.1 Thermoplasmata archaeon | reverse complement strand
GTATGCTCTTCGCCTCTCTTGGTCCTGGCATCTTCATGTAGAATGCATTTATTGGATATATTGTTCCAAATTGCTCTCTTTCCACAGCCATATAGCCAAGGCGTATTAAATCAACTATCAGTCCAGCCAGGGCAGGACTATCGTTGATGCGGGCATTTATTATAAGCTCGTCTTCAGCCCCATTGAATGAAATATACGGCACATGCATCGCTACAAATTTTTTATCTCCTAATGGCTCAAGATAGCCGGTTGGCTTTATGTAATGAGGAGCATCATATCCAAGGATGTCCTCCACAACAGAGCTTTTCGTCGCCTCCTTTGCCTTATTTCTCTCTTCTTCCGTCAGTGAAAGGAAATCTGTGTTGCCTCCTATATTGAACTGGGCTATGCTCAGCACCCTCCTTCCACGCTCCCTCAAATGCTCTAAAATATCTACTGTCAAAGGTGTCGCCCCGCTGGCGCCGTCGTCGCCAAAAAGCGTTGTTTTGCTTTGCTCTGCTATTTCCACTGCCGCTGGATCGTTGGCAATAGGAGTTGGAATGCAGTTTATGAATGCTACAGGCTTTTCATATTGAGTTACCGAGTAGAAATATAGCTGGGATGGCGAGATTCTATCGATATCATTTCTTTTTATTGCATTGTGGAATTCTTTTGCATTCATGAAAGGCTCAGCTGCTTCAGTTGTGATAAGGTTAATGAACACATCTATGTCCTTCTTTTCATATTCATCGACAAGCTTTCCAATTGCTTCCTCCAGATCTATCTCCAGCCCTTTTCCTCTGTAATCTCTGTAGCCTTCCTTTATTATGTAGTCCCTATCAAACTTTATTCCATTCTGCCAGTATTGCTTTACAACCGTCGATAGTTTTTTACCAACCTTTTTTTCATCGATATCAAAAGCCGTCACGATTTCTATGTCTTCAATGCGATATGGTAATGTGTCTGCAAATGGTATGCCTTCATAACCGATCTCTCCATTCTTGATGCGTTGCAAACCAACAGCGAGTATTGAAGCAACATACCCCTGACCAAATATCCCAATCCTCATCATATCACCTCCTTTAAAATCAGTGCTTGAAAAGTATATAAGCGGTTATATTTAAACATTTCGCTACGCTATTATTCTTGCCTTTCCATTTTTTATCAAAATGTCTTCTTCTATCCTTATTCCATATTTTTTGAAATAACCTGCTGGCTCAATTGCGAAAACCATTCCATTTTCGAATTCAAAATTTGCTTTCCTGCTTATTGTTAAGCCATCATGAACTTTTATTCCAATAGCATGCCCGAGAGCATGGATCATTTTTATTCCGTGCCTGTCTAAAAATTGTTCCACTTTTTTATACAACTCGGAAGCTTTCATCCCAGCCTGTATGGAATCGACAGCTAGATACAAAGCCTCTTCAATAACTTCATATCTTTTATTTTTCTTCATAAATGTCCTTGTTATATCTGCACAGTAGCTTTCATACCTCGCGCCCATATCGATTAGAGCAGGCATAACAAATTTTTTTCTGCCTGGCTTGTGATGTGGCATGCTGCTGTTTTTTCCGAAGGCAACGATGGTATCGAAAGCTTCGCTGGCATTTCTTCTTGCAAGCATGCATTTTATTTCATTCGCAACCTCCATCTCGCTCTTTCCTTCAAACTCTATTTCTTTCATCACATCTTTTGTTATTCTAACTGCCTTTCTTATCCTTTTTATTTCCTCATTGCTTTTTATAGCCCTCTTCATCTCCAATCTTTTGCTTATGTCAACCAGATCAAACATTTTTTTGAAATGCTTATAGTCTTCATATACCAGAGCTTTTCCATTTATTCCAACTTTCTTTCCCCTAAGCAATTTTTTTAAAATCTCATCCCTTTCTTTTCTGCTTTTATAAACAGTTATGCCATCTCTTTTTTCCAGCAATGGAGCGATTATTTCAACTCTATCTGGCGTTATTACTGCTATGCTTTCTTCCCTTCCATCAATGCCAGTAAAATAAAAGAAATTCTCATCTATGAATGGAAGACTTGCGTTTTTAATTAAAATTGCATCTATTCCCTCAAACAAGTCCATGCTTTGAAACAAACTTCGCAATATAAGCTATTTGTTCTGGCGAGAGCTGCTCCGCTCTGTAATCGCCGTATGGAACATGCGATGACATTCCCTCCAGAGCAAGGGCATTTTTTATCTTCTTTCTCCTGTGCATGAATATGGCTTTTGTTACTCTTTCAAAAATCTCTTCGTCTACATCAAAACGCTTTCCTATTGGCTTAACTTTAACTATGCATGATGCCACCTTTGGAACAGGTCTAAATGCTTCAGGAGGAACTTCCTCAAGCAATTCAAAATCAGCTTTGTAATGAGCCATTACTGTAAGTCGAGAGTAATCTTTGCTTCCTGGTCTCGCTGTCAGACGGGCTGCAAACTCCTTCTGATACATTAAGATGGCGAGCTCAAAATCACTTTCAAGAATTTTAAAGGTGATTGGCGAGGAAATCTGATATGGCAAATTTGAAACAATTTTGTTGAAATCCAGTTCATCAAAATCAACTTTTAGGGCATCAGCATGTATGACATCAACGTTAGGTATTCTCTCAAGGCTTTCTATGAATCGAGAATCTATTTCTATTGCTATAACCTTCGCAATTTTTGCCATTTTCTTTGTTAAAATTCCATATCCAGCTCCGATTTCCAGAACGATGTCGTCCTTCTTCAAATTCGCATATTTAACCTGGCGAGATGCAACTCTTTCATCAATCAAAAAATTCTGCCCGAGCCTCATTTCATTAACGGCGGGCGAGTGAAAAGGCGATACTTTTGATGCGGATCCTGCAATTCCTCGAGAATTCTCTTGGCAATCAGCTTTTCAGGATGATGCAAATTTTTCACCCTCTTGGAAATATCTTCGAAACTCTCGAAAGGTTTCTTTTTCCTTTCCTCAAGTATCTCAAGCATTGTTTTTTTGCCCAAGCCGGGAAGCAGTTCAAGAGAATGGAAGCGGGTTGTTATTGGAGGGGCCTCATTGAAAAATTTTACGAATCTATCCTCATTTCTTTTCACTATGTCTATTAAAACATACAGCAGCTCGCCGTGCGCCGTCGGCGTGAGGTCGTCGTAGCTTATCCTTCCCTTAACCTTCATTATTTTTTCTCTTTTATCAAGCTCTTTTCCAACATAAACACGTTCCCCTATCGAAAGCGTAACATTTGGTTTTGGTATCAGCTCAAGTAATGTAAACTGGCTTTCCCCAATTCCATAAGCTACAGGCCTTCTCTTATATGGATGCCTCCCCATGGGTAGATAATCCAAAATATAAACATAATCCTCCATTATCCCTCCTAACTATATTCTTTCACCAATTTTAGTATCTGCTCAATCTCTTCCTTTGATGGAACATAGGTTTCTTTTGCGAATATTGCAAGCAATTCATCTTCATCTCTCGGCAGTAAATCAGCTATCTTGCATGCATGCTTTTCTTCTATTCTTCCAATTTCCATCAATTTTGAAGCCAGCTTCCTTGCTTTCTTCGCTGCAATCGGATTCACCTTTTCCGCATGCTCCAAGGCAATTTTTTGTTCTCTTTTCAACTCTCTTTCTTTGCTTAGCTTTGAAAGAATTTCTTTTACCTCTGAGATAAGAACAATTTTCATGTTACCCTTCTCAGATGAACTGGAGATGATATTATACGCTTCTCTTTCTTACCATCTCTTATCTTTACAATATATGCATCTCCCTGCATTCCTTCTATGTTACCTGTCCTTCCATGAAAGCGGGGGTGCGGCATACCATGGTGAAAAGAAGGATCTATTACTATCGTTACCTTCTCGCCTTTCTTAAACTCCTGCATCACTTTCGTAATCAAATTCATTCTTCCAGCCCTATATTTCTTTTTCAACTTACTCCTGCTTTTACTCCTAAATCCTCTCGATCTTTTCATCTTCATCACCAATTCCAATTACATCCAGACTTTCTACTTTAATATCTTCGCCAGCCAGCTCGGATAGCGAGGGTGTGGTGCGACCGTTGTCTCCTGTTATAAGCTCCTTGATGTATGTGCCTGATTCCGCTTTTATTATCAGAGTTGCTTCATTCATTTTCATTTCCTCTATTTTTACATCTATTATCTTCCTCTTTCTAACTATGTCTGCCCTTCTATGCAACACTCTTGTAGGCGTCGCCTGGCTTATTTCTCTGCCTATTAATGCATTTACTGCTTCATAAATTTTTTCCTTTTTTGTGAATTTTATCTTCACCATATAAATTTTTGGGTATTTGGCTGCCTTTATTTTCCTCACTTCCTCCTTTTTGGCAAACCTTAAGTTTAAAACCTCAACCTTCCCTTTTGCGTATTCATTTATCCTTTTTTCCAATTCCTCGAGGTTAATCTTTCTTTTTCTCGGCTGTTTCAACTCAAGTATAAAAGGACGACCATTTCCGAGCATGCGAACATCGATATCCTCCCTTCCAGCTCCATGAAAACTTTCATCACTTGCCATACTCATTTCCACAGCTGGCTTTGCTATCAGCTCCTCAACACTTTCCTCATACATTTTCCCTGTAAAATTGCAATATATGCAGCCCAAACCATTGCAATGGCGGCATGGCCATTTTGTTTGAGGAATGCCACGCTTTAACTTGCGATAGCGTCCATATATATAAATTGACCTTGCATCCACCTTTACATCATAGCATGTGGTGTCGATTGTGACAACAACATCTGGATTTTTAAAAGCGGGCAACTTTTTCATTTCTTTAGCTATTATCTTTCCTATCTCCCTGTCTATCTCTCTCTTTATACTTTCCTGCTCTGGATTCGCTATTCTTCGCTCCTTCAGCAAAACCTCATCATCTATTTTGCATCCAACCAAAAATGTATCGAATTCATACTCCTTCAATGCATCCATGCACAGAGAAGCCATCAAAGGAATGTCATTGATTAAATCATCGCATAACCAGCAATGCTTGCTTTCTTCCATATCAAGTTGTTCCCTTATCTTCTTTCCTCTCTCTTTATTATTATCGGCAGCAATACCAGTAAATTGCCTTCCCAGGCATGAATCACATAGTCCAAAGGAAGCTATCTTTTTTGCAAGCTCGATGTCCACATTGGTATATGATAGCCTATTTAATTATTGCTATCGATTATTGCTGAACACCGAAAGCTTCCTTTATCTCAGGCTTGAACAGATACCAGAGTATTATTATCGATATGATTGTTCCTATTGGAAATCCAAGCAAACCAATGATTGCGAAAATTATTGCAACCGTCCTCGCCCATGGTCGCAAATTCCATAGCCCGTAGGCTACGGCAAAGTCAATCAGACCAATTATCAGCACCACGGCGCCTACGCCAGCCAACAAAGAGCCTGCAAGCCCCATTTCAGCGAATCCCAGCATGCCGCCGCCGCTGGCCAGCATGGCTCCGTAGGCAAGTCCAAATAGCCCTTCAATCACATACAACACAGTCAGAACAACTATTCCAGTTGGTTTCTCCCCTCCCATTTAATTCACCAATTCAAATTTTATATCTTTATATAAAACCATCGATATTTTTCTATAAAAGCGGGCATAAATTCAGCCTTTATCACATCAAACTTGCTATTATCTCCTTTACGATTTTCATCATTCAATTTCTAAGCAACATAAATGCAGGTTTTTTTCAATTCCAGCAAGATTTCTTTAAATTGTATTACTCTTCTTTCACAAATTTATAGCCATAGTATATTGCGCCCTTTTCTCCATCTTCCATGATTTTGCGGAATGTGGCACGAACACGCATGCCTATATGCACTTCTTTCTCATCACATTCCACAATCTGCCCCGTAACATATGTTCCTTCATCAAGTTTTATCAGTGCCATTATATATGGCTCCTCTCCCTCGAAATGAGGAGGAGGAACATGTATTACAGTATAGCTTTCAACAACACCTGTTCCTTTAAGCTTGTAATCCTCCATCTGCCCCACAGACTTTCGCCTGCAAACAGGACAAATGCTGCGAGGTGGAAAGTAAATGTTGCCACAAATCTTGCAACGTTTGCCTATGAGATTATATCGAGCGGGAATCTCACGCCAATAGCGAGGAACAGCCATCATATCACCCCCAGGATGTGCACAACAGCAGTTCCACCTGAGCCGCCCACATTGTGAGTCAATCCAATTTCTGCATCTTTAACCTGCCTTTTTCCTGCCTCGCCACGCAACTGCATCACTATTTCATTTACCTGAGCCACTCCAGTAGCGCCGACAGGATGGCCTTTCGCTTTAAGTCCGCCAGATGTGTTTACTGGCAACTCGCCATCTATGGCGGTTAGGCCATCTTCAGTTGCTTTTCCTCCTTCACCTTTCTCAAAAAAGCCCAAATCTTCGATTGCCATTATTTCTGCTATTGTAAAGCAATCATGAACTTCAGCAACATCTATGTCCTTTGGCTCGACTCCAGCCATTTTATATGCTTGGCGAGCAGCATGAATGGCAGCCGGAAGGGCATCGAAACGCTTGCGATTATGTAATGAGATGGTATCGCTTGCTTGAGTGGATGCAAGCACTTTCACAATCTTATCTGTATATTTCTTTGCTATATCCAAGGGAGCCAATATGGCGGCAGCCGCCCCATCTGTTATTGGGCTGCAGTCCAGCAAATGCAATGGATCAGCAACCATAGGCGATGATAAAACATCTTCTATGCTTATCTTTCTGTTGAACTGAGCATTTGGATTCATGCTCCCATTATAATGATTTTTTACCGCAACACTCGCCAGCTGCTCCTGCGTTGTCCCATATTTATGCATGTGGTAGCGAGCCATCAAAGCATATAAACCTGGAAATGTCATTCCGAAGAATGCTTCCCATTCCCTGTCTGCTGCTGAAGCAAGAACATTTGTTGCTTCTGTTCCTACTACGTCGGTCATCTTTTCCGCTCCCCCAACAAGAACAATATCATGTATGCCTGATGCAATAGCCATGTAGCCTTGTCGCATAGCAATTCCGCCAGAAGCGCAGGCTCCCTCGACGCGAGTTGCAGGAATATGAAAATCTTCCAAACCAGCCACTTCTATTGCCAGTGGCGCCACATGCTCCTGTTCAACAAAGCCGCCGCTTGACATTCCTCCAATATACATTGCGTCTATGTCTTTGCCCTCTATGCCAGCATCCATTATTGCTTTTATGCCCGCCTCTGCCACCAGATCGCGGAATGATTTATCCCATAGTTCGCCAAATTTTGTCATTCCTATTCCAATAACAGCCACTTCTCTCATATTTCACCTCTATATTTCATATACAAACCATAATCAACATACTCCTTTTTCTCAATCATCTTGCGAATATTCTGGCGGGGATAGCTTTCGATAGCGTTGGTTACAGTTATATCGAAAGCGTCGCTTCCAGCTCCTGAGCCGAAAGAGACCATTATTATATGGTCGCCTGCTTTAGCTACATCAAGTGTGGCTGCAAGTCCAAGCATTGCAGAGCCCGAATATGTATTGCCTATGATGGGGCAGAGCAATCCTGGCTTAATCTGCTCATCGTTGAATCCAAGCATTTTTGCAACTCTGCGTGGAAACTTTCCATTGGGCTGATGGAAAATGGCATAATCGTAGTCAGAAGGCTTTGTTCCCATCTTCTCCATCAAAAGGCGGGCAGCATTGGTAATGTGGCGGTAATAAGCTGGCTCACCTGTAAAGCGCTCACCATGCCCCGGATATGGCTGTCCTTCTCGCCTCCAGAAATCTGGGGTGTCGGTAGTAAAAGAAGCAGTCTCATTTATCGTTGCTATGCCATCTTTGCCAATGATATATGCTGCACCTCCAGCAGCAGCGGTATATTCCAAAGCATCGCCTGGCGCCGCCTGCGCCACATCTGCGCCAATAGCCATGCCATATTTTATCATTCCTGCTTTTACCAGAGCTATGCAGTTTTGCATCCCAGCTGTTCCAGCCTTACAGGCAAATTCATAATCGGCTGCTGTAAGATAAGGTGTAGCTCCTATTGCTTCCGCCACTATCGTGGCAGTGGGTTTAACAGCATAAGGATGACTTTCTGAACCAACATATATTGCTCCTATCTCGCCTGCATCTATGCCAGCTGATTTAACAGCCCTTCTTGCAGCTTCAACGGCTATGGTTGCTGTATCCTCATCTATTGCAGGAACAGATTTCTCATTTATTCCCAAGCCACGAGAAATGGAAGTGGCGTCGTCGCCCCACATCCTTGCGATTTCTTCAACTTTTATCCTGTAACGGGGCACATATGCCCCATATCCAACTATCGCCACCATGTTATCGAAATGGAAATAAAACGATGTATAAAAGTGTTTCATTGTTGCAAGACAACATTTATATCTTTATTTTATTATATGCCCAATGAAAATTGGAATCATTGGTTGTGGAGCAATAGGAAATGATGTTGCAAAAGCAATTGATGAATTCGATGAGATAGAGAAAATTTATCTTTATGATGTCGTCGAAGACAAAGCAAAAAAGCTCGCGGAAGAATTGAAGAAAGGTGAATTCAAAAAAATTGATGAATTCCTGCCTCTTGTGGACTTTGTCTTTGAGGCGGCGTCGCAGCAGGCTGTGTATGAGTATGCAGAAAAAATTTTGCAGGCGGGAAAAGACCTAATAATAATGAGCATCGGTGCTTTATTCAATGACGATTTCAGACAAAGACTAATAAAACTTGCAAAGGAAAAGAAAAGAAAAATATATCTCCCTTCTGGAGCAGTTGCTGGAATAGATGGAATAAAGGCAGCAAGTATTGGAGGCTTAGATGAAGTTACGCTTGTTACAACAAAATCTCCTGAATCATTGGGAAGGCATCTTGACAGAAGAACTGTGTTGTTCGAGGGAAATGCGAGGCAAGCTGTCAAAGAATTTCCCCGCAACATAAATGTTGCAGCATGTCTTTCACTTGCTGGCATAGGATTTGATAGAACAAAGGTTAAAATTGTTGCAGACCCTGTTATAAAATACAATAGCCATAAAATACTTGCCCATGGAAAGTTTGGAAGGCTTAGGGCGGAGGTGGAAAACCTTCCTAACCCAAACAATCCCCGCACAAGCTATCTGGCGTCGCTTTCAGCAATAGCGGTAATTAAAAAAATAATATCACCATTGCAAATAGGTGCCTGAATGAAAAAGATGCTCGCAATTGCAATGGCTTTCATTGTATTCTCAGTAGGCTTCCATTTTGCATATGAAAAATCCAAGCTGTTGAATGAATCACGTTGCCTCGGCTGCATAGGTCTGCTTCCAAAAGCATTGGCATTTAAAGGATTCTGGATTGAGTATCCTGCATTCTTTCATAAAAAAGGCTCTCCAGTGCTACCAGACTGGCTGATTAACGAAAGCAGACAGCATGTCATAATGCTTTTTTTCTGGTACAAAGGTTGTGATCCGTGCAAGGCACAATGGGATGATATGGTGCATGCTGGCCTCGTTGTTGGAAGCGAAGAAAATGGAAAGATGGCAGCAAATTATTCAAATGCAAGTTTGATAACCATAGACATTGTAAATGATGAACGAGCAAATCTGCTAAAAATTTTCACTCCAGCAAAATCAACGCCATCCACGCCCACAACAGTCATATTATTCACAACAAATCAAACATACTGGTATGCATTTTCTGGGAGAGCGGATGGAAAAGCTGGTAGGCCAAGCATAGAGCAGTTAAAGGAAATAATAATGGAGGCGATTGAATGGCATGCTTCGGCTCATGCCTGACATGTCCAGTTGCTTACTCCGCTCTCACGATGGCAGCGATAGGGGTAAGAAGAATATACAGAAAGCCCATACAGAAAAAAAGACTGGTGTCGCAGCTAATCTTCCTCTTCATAACAAATGCTGCCTTCATTTTTGGTGTAACAGGGCTGATATACTCCTATTTCTACTGCTGGGAGTCGCCGCAGGCAACCATGTCATGCCCCATTGGCATACTTGAGCATGCTGTTCTTGAATCGAGTGTATTCCTTGCCATCTATCTTGTTGGAACGATAGCTATGATAGGAACAATTTTTGGTCGTGCTCCATGCGGGTGGGCCTGCCCTATTGGTTTTTTGCAGGATTTGGTCGGTAAAATAAAGGTGGAGAAAGAGATAAGAAGGAGTAGAGTAGACCAAAAGGCGAGATATGTAAAATATGCTATACTCGCTGCCATTCCTTTTGCTGTCTATTATTTTGCCACAATGGCTTACACGGATATATGTCCCATTGGCGGGCTGACTGCAACGCTGCCAATATTACTTTTCCATTATAGTAGCTATACCCCAACCAAATTTTTCCTTCCAAAAATGATCCTTCTTGCTTTAACGATTGTTCTAATAATAAATGTTAAGAGAGGATGGTGTCGCTATCTATGCCCCGTTGGAGCGATGCTTGCTCCTTTCAATAAAATAAGCGCTTTGCAGCTCACTTTCAATGAAGAAAAATGTCTGAAATGCATGAACTGCGCCCGCGTTTGCCCGATGAAAATAAATCTGCCATACGATACAAAAAGCATGGAATGCATAAGGTGCGGGATGTGTGTTGATGAATGTCCAACAAAAGCTTTGAGGCTTGAGTTCAAATGGAGATAAGGAAGGTAAGATTTGAAGATATGCAGCATGTCTATGAGCTTGCTAAAAAATATCTTAAGGAGAGTTATACTTTTGATTTAATTTTGAATCTCTGGAATTTTTCACCAAATGGCTTTCTTGTTGCTGTTGAAAAAGGAGCTGTTGTTGGATTCATAATAGGAGTTAAAACAAGCGTTGATTCTCTCCGCATTTTAATGCTTGCAGTGGACGAGCAGCATAGAAAGCGAGGGATAGGAAGCGCATTGCTTAAAAAATTGCAACTGAATTTTCCAGAGGTAAGAAGAATGTATCTTGAAACGAGGGTCGATAATGAGGAAGCGATAAAATTTTACAAAAAGCATGGATTCAGAATCGTTGATAGAGAGAAGGATTTTTATACAGATGGAAGCGAGGCATACATAATGGAAAAAATATTGTTTTAGTCGATATGATAGATGGGAATTTGTTGCGAAGAGAAATGATATATATTTATTCAAGAAAATCGAAAAATGGAAAATGATGAAATATTTTCAAGGCAAAACCGAGAAATTTTTTATATTTGATATCATTTTAGGATGGGTGATAAAATTAACGAGTTGCTGATGTTTTCAGTTGTTGTAATAGCTGGTTTATCATTCCTCCTGTTTGTGATTTCAATGATATC
>JAGGXG010000093.1 GCA_021163175.1 Thermoplasmata archaeon | reverse complement strand
TTTGCAAGCCCTCCAGCAATATGTTCTTTTGGCCTTTCTTCGCCTCCCATTACATACTCTTTCACTTTTTCTTCGTCAGCACTCGCTATATTCTTTGTAGTTTGCTCCGTTATGCCCAAGATGGATGCAATCTCTCCATATGTTTTCATTGCTTCATTTTTCAGAACAACCACATATGCTGCCTCCGCCAGGCTTGGTAGCCATGTTAGGTTGCGGTATTCAACAAGCTTTTTCAAACCCCCGAGCATCTTTATGCTTTCCATGAAAACCTTTTCCGCCATGGCATCTATATTCCCGCCAACAGGCTTCCTTATTATCTCCATTTCATCACCTCTTTATGTAATCTGATAAGGGGGCTATAATATTTATGGTTCCTTCTGGCGTGATTTCAAAAACCCATATACGGCTATCATGTCCTGTGAGACGGCATCCATCTATTCTTATAAACCGTATCACATCTCCAATCTCCTTTTTATAGAAACTTGCCTCCCTTGCTGTCATCAAAACTTTTTTATCAAGCACTATCGTCCCATCGACGATATGCGCCACCGCAAGACCTCCTGCAGCTTCAGCACTTTCGCTCGTCTGCGAGGAGCGTTTTTGCGATACAAGCATGCCAGTCTGGCGCCATTTTTTTAGGAAATTGAAGAACTGCCTTACGATTTGGCGAGCCATCATTTCTTTATGCTCATACAAACCAGTTATGCTATCTATTATCACATTTGTGACTTTCTTTTCTTTTATGGCGTAAGCCATCGTATCCATCAATGCCTTTGGATTCTCTCTCAGCTCAACTTCCTCTGAAGCATCGATGACAACAACATTCTTTTCAATCTCATCAAAGTCCAAATCTAAAGCCTTGCTTTTTTCTTTCAACGATGTATATAAAAAATTTGCTGGGCTCTCAACGGTAACAAACAAAACTTTATATCCATTTGCAGCCTGATATGCAGCAAATTGCTCAGCAAATAAACTTTTTCCAGTGTCAGGAACGCCTGTAAAATTCAAGACGGAGAGATGTGGTATACCTCCTAAAGGCTTTTTAACAAATTTTCCATCCTCTTCCTCAACTTTAAAAAACATTTCATCAAGTCTTGTTCCTGTGGGAATACCAAATATTTTTGGCGCTTTTGTTTGCAATTCTCCCAGCTCATAATATTTATATTCAACCATATTTGTTTATCTGAAGCAAGATATTAAACTTTCGTTGGCGAAAAATTTCATCACAAAAACAAAAATAAAAAAGGAAGAGATTACTTCAAGCCAATCGCCAATGGACCCAGCAAGAAGCCGCTCGCTGTCTTTGTAACGCCTCCAGCCTTTACTGTAACCGTAACCTTTCCGAAGCCAATTACAAAATCCTTTATTGTCGTGCTTTCTCCTGGATTCAATGATGTTATTGTTTCTTCAGCATGCTTTCCTATTATTACCAAGCCACCAGAAACATCTATACTCCATGGAACATTTTCAGCAGCTACTGTTCCAGTATTTGATATAGTTGCTTTTACACCAAGCCCTCCAGATATGCCCTCAATATTTATTATAGGTGCTGGGACGCCAATATTCGCAAAGTATACGTCTGCGTTTCCTTCTCGCATATCTGTCCAGACGACATTTCCACCTATTGTTAAATCAGAAGAATGCCATCCTGCTTTTACGCTTCCATCCATATCATTTATCTTTTGCGGCTCGCTCCAGGTGGCGCCGCCATCGTTTGTGTGTGTTTCATAAAGATTACCGTTTCTTGTAAATATGCATTGCGCTATGTCTCCATAGGCTACAATATGGGGATCTGTTTCATCATCTGGTGTTGATGTTATTAGCGTTTTCTGAACTGTCTGGAAGCCATCTGTGGAAGAGAAGCAGGCTATGTCCTTGTTACCATTTTCATTTGTTTCACATACTATATAATATTTTCCTCCTCCTATGCTTATATCTGGACGAGAATAGCTTTTGAAGAAATCACTTGGGATTACGGTTGATTCCCACACTGCGTCATCATCCCACGTTATTTCCATTGGCACACTCAATACGCCAAGGCTATATGTTCCGACTGTAGAATTGAAGAAATCGCACACCATGTATCCTCTTTTTGCATCCTTATCAACAGCAACATCCACTGTATGACAGCCACTCCAGTTTCCTAAATCAGTGGCAACAACATATCCTTCGCCATACCATTTTGTTCCATCTGTGAGTATAAAGGGGACATCGAATGCATGGTCCCAGTTGTCATCATCAACGCTTCCAACAAATGCCATCAGTCCCCAGAATGTTGGAGATGAATCAGAGTAATAGCCAGCAAGTGTATAATTTCGCCAGCCAAATACATTGAAGCTTTCCGACCATGTATAATATCCGCCAGTCCATGTTGAAGAGTCCGTAACATCATCGAGCAATATAACCCAGTGACCAGCAGCATATTCTGTAGGGTCAAGCCCCCATGCAGCCACAGCCATGTTTCCGTTTTCTCTGTATGCTATTGCAGGGTCTGTTTCATAGGTACCTGCTGCAGGAGATATTGGATGAGGATCCCATGTATTGCCGCCATCTGTAGAAATAGTGAGAACAATATTGCTTGTTGTAATATCAGGCTGATATGCATATGCTGCTAAAAAAGTATCTTCTGAGCATCGCTCAATAGCTGGAGATACTTCATCATCTGGGGTATTTGCTATCGGGGAACCAAGTTTTGCGGAAGGCGCTATCACATCGTTTAAATTAAATATTTTTTTGGTTTTCAATGCTGTTCCGTGCGGATGCATAATCCAATGTTGCACTTCAATGTTGCTTATTTTTTTATTTTCCGCAGTTGTATTGTGTATTGGGATCATAGAAAGCAACAATACGCCCACTATTATTCCTACATATATCGCTTTTTTCTTCATTTTTCGCCTCCAAACTTAATACATCTTTGTTTTATAAATATTACTGCAAAAACATTATGGTAGCCAGCAAGGGAAAACGGATTATTGACAATCAATCTTCAGCCATTTCCATCAGAACCATCTTCTCCTCCTCTCGAAATTTACTTAGTATAGCAATATTGCTGTCGCCAAATATTACTGCAAAAATTTTATACCTAAAAATGCTTTATCCTTATATGATCAATCTGGAGAAAGGCATAATTTTCTCGATAGAAAACGCAAAGGAAGCTGAAACATGCGAGGAGTTCGCTACAGCCATACATATTGAAAAATTTGACTTGCCTTTGATAGAGGAGGTTGTTGAGATTGTAAATGTGCCTGTAATTGCAAGTTGCAGACAAGGGCATGAAGTAGAGGCAAAACTGCTTGAAAAAGCAGGGGTAGCCATTATAGATGAAAGCATTAAAAGTGATATTGGCCACATAAACAAGAAGGATTTTTCTATTCCTTTTATAAGCATGTTTGAAAGCGAGGAGGAAGGAATGGAAAGGATAAAAGAAGGGGCCAGCTTTTTGAGGACGCCATGGGGAACCATAGGAAATGTTTTGAAATATGTTGACATGATGAGGGAACAAAAAGTAATTGCATCCCTCACCAGTGCCTCTCCTCATGATATAGCTTTTATATTCAGGGCCGGAGGATATGCAGTTATGCTATCATCAAAAATTTTTCATACGCCAAACCCTCCAAAATTAATGAATGCGATGGCGGAGGCGGCGAAATATTATAATGATGTGGAGAAGATATACGAAATTACCAAAAGTGTAGCAAATATAGTAAGGGGCGAAACAAATATATAAGCCTTTTGATTTATTTTTTGGAGGCGAAAAATGAAGGGAAAAGTAAAGTTGGCAATAGGGATTGTGGTGGTAATGTTATTAGCTGCAATTGTACCAGGAATAACAAATCAGGGAGTACATGAAACAAAGAATTTTAAAATGCCATTGAAAGTTAATGAAGAAGAGAAAAATTCTATCGGAGACAATAAAGTAGAGGCATATCAGCTGGATCACTATAAAAGGCTTGGAGATGATAATGAGATAGCTCCTGCTGGTTCAGCTGGTGAGCAAAACGATGCTGGCTATTGGACAGATGTTGGAAATGATATCAGAAGGGCTTTGCCAATTTATCCTGGTGAAGCCAAAGATGGTGCTCCAGGTAGAGGGACAAGTGGACACCTTGCTCCTCCAGCAGACAAAGACGACTGGTACTATTTCTCGGTATGCGAGGGACAAAAGATAGATATAACAATGACTCCAGAATCAAATTACGATATTGAGCTTGCAAATACAGATGGAGAGGTTGTGGCAACATCTCAGAATACAGGCACATCAACAGAAAGCATAAGTTATACAGCTGATAAAACAGGAAACTGGTATTTCCATGTGTATGCTGCAAGCGATGGAGAAGAGGGAAATTATACCTTTAGTATTACAATAAGTGGTCAGAATGATGCAGGAAGCGGTCATGATGCTGGTAATTCATTCAATACCGCTTTACACATTGAACCTGGCACATATGAGGGATATCTTGACATGAATGACTGGGAGGACTGGTATAGTTTTGATGTTAGCTCGGGAGAGGGAATAAAAGTCACTCTTGATGTTCCATATAATGCAAAATCCGATTGTGATATCCATCTTTATAATCCAGAAGGAAAGCTCGTCTATAGCGCAATGTATTATGGTGATGACACACTTGAATATCCTGCAGATGAAAGCGGAACATGGGCAATAAAAATTGACCTTTGGCCAGGATGGGATACAAACAAATGGCCCGATAACTATTTCTTATATGGCTCAGGAGCATATTCGTTTACGCTCTCATTGGGCGGCTCCGTGAATCCGCCGCCTGGCCCCGTGCCGCAGCCCGATATTACGCCTGTAGCACAGACATTCATTGTAAACAATGATCCAAATAGCAATAAGGATGAATATGCGTATATTGCGGCGATTCCAGCAGCAAATTATATAGAGAATGGAAAGAGATATGTCTCACCAGTAATATATAAAGGAGATAAAACACCAACGCACTGGTTTGGTGTTGCAGATGATACAACTCAATATCTGCTTGATGACTGGAATACATATCTGGCAAGACATGGAATGACTGCCGTCGAATATACATTGCCGAGCGATCCTGT
>JAGGXG010000091.1 GCA_021163175.1 Thermoplasmata archaeon | reverse complement strand
TCCTTTCCATCTTTGCTTCCAATATTCTCAGCTTTTCTCCTTCTTTTAAATCTGGAATTTCTTTTTCTTCTATTTTTATGTAGGGATATAACTCGAGCCAGTTTCTCTCTATAACTTTTTTTCCTTCCCCTTTGAATTTTATCTCAGCCTCGACTTCAAATTTTTTCTCCTCCATCAATGCATTTTTTGCAAGCGTAGCCATGAATCGCCTTGCTATGAGCTCATAAATCTTCATGTGCTCCTTTCCAGTATAGGCATCTACAGGATGAATTGGAGGATGGTCATGGCTGTATTTTTTTCCTCTCGTCGGCTCCTCTCTGCGCATTTCAAGCAATTTTTTTACATCATGAGGAAAAACTTTTGAAAGCTTCTTCAGAATGGAATCAAATGGCAAAGCTGGATAAACAGTATTGTCTGTCCTTGGATATGAAATGTATCCATTCATGTAAAGCTCTTCAGCAATTTTCATTGCATTAGCTGGAGAATAGCCAAGATAGGAAGCGTCTTTCAAAAATGAAGTTGTGTCGTATGGCGGCGGCGGCACACTTTCTTTCATTTCCTTCTTAAATTTTTCAACTATCGCATATCCTTTTTTCTTAACTTTTTCATATGCTTCTTTTGCTTTTCTTTCGTCTTCAATTTTATCTGAAGTTGCTTCAAACACCGTTCCATCTTTTTCCATCTTTATTCTTATTATCCAGTATGGCTTTGGAACGAATTTTTCTATTTCCTTTTCTCTTTCAACAATCAAAGCAAGCGTCGGCGTCTGAACACGCCCAACAGACAAAAAATCCTTCCCAAGCTGATTTGATGAAATGCTTATAAAGCGGGTCAAACTTGCACCCCATATTAAATCAACATACTGGCGGGCTTCTGCAGATTTTGAAAGATTGTAGTCAACGCTTCCAAGATTTTCGAAAGCCCTTTTAATTTCATAAGGTGTTATTGCACTGAATCTTGCCCTTTTAACCTCTATGCCTTTTGGCAACATGCTCAATGCCTCGACGCCAATTAACTCGCCCTCTCTGTCATAATCTGTAGCTATGATAACGCGCTGCACATCTTTCGAAAGCTCTTTCAGAGCCTTTTTTATTGAATATGCAGTAACTTTTTTTACTGGCTCAACATCAATCAGACTTTTTGGAGAAATGTTCTTCCATTTTGAAAATTCCTTTGGATAATCGAGCTTCATTATATGCCCTTTCAATCCTATAACAATATAATCATCGAAGTAATAATATGGAACGCCTGCAACTTTACCCTGTTTGTATTTCCCATTGGAAAGTATTTGCGCAATCCTTCGGGCAGCTATGCCCTTCTCACATATAACGAGTGTTTTCATAATAATTCATCGAGCAAATTCAAAAACTCCTTCTCCTTATTTTTTGGAATCGTCGCCCCGGCAGCAATCGGGTGCCCGCCGCCCTCGCCTCCCACCAGCGAAGCTGCTTTTTTCATCGCCTCCCCAAGATTTATGCCATCCTCCACCATCTTTTCACTTGCTCTGGCAGAAATGTCGATATCATCATTATATGAAAGGGCAAGGACGGGCTTCCCTCTCTGGAAATTTGGAAGATATTTTAAAGATAGGCCTGCAAGAACGCCACCAAGGCTTCTTTTATCCGTATAAAAGTAAATGAATTTTTTCATTTCATAGGGCTCTTTTTTCTCCATTGCACGCATTTCCTTTCTTATCTCATCCCTGTATTTCTCCTGGAGTATAAAAATTCTTTCTCTCGCCATTTTATCTCCAAAGCATGCAGCTATTCCTATCCCCTGCTCATTTAAGCGGGCTGAAGCATTTAGTTTTGAGACCATATCGTGAAGATTGCCATAATAGGAGCCGTATATCATTCTTTTCCTCCATTCAATTTCATCACATCCCTGTTCGAGGAGCTTTAATGTTAGAGCGGAGAGAAGGCGTTGTCGCTGCTCGTCGTCAAGCTCTTCAAATCTTTTTTGTGGTTGCAACCCAATGCTTTCAATGAATCCATTTGCATTTGTGAAGCCAGTGAAATATGGTTCGAGAGAATTTTCCAGAGCATCTTTCAAAGTCATTCCCTGAAATATATATTCATCTCTCGTCTCTATGAAGCCATTAGCTATTCCCTCCTCCATAACTTTTTTGTTGTATCCGGCAATATTCTGTTTATCTCCTATCGCTCCAACCATTGCAAGCTGGGATAAATCAACATTGTTTTCATCTATTGCTTTTGCAAAGAAATATGATACCGTAGCACCACATGCTTCTTTGCTCCCATCTATTCCATAAAGGCGTGCATTAATATACATAACATTTTTTGGGGGCTCATCATAGGAAAGATGGTGATCAAGAATAATGATATTGCTCTTCAATCTCTTCATGTCCTTCAGGTAACCACTTCCAATATCTGCAAATATTATGAGTTCATTTTCCTCTTCCTCGATTTCCTTTATCAAATCCGGCTTTGTCGCCTTTATAGAAATATGGTAACGATAACCAGCTCTTTCAAGAGCAATCGCAATTATGGCAGCCGAAGAAATTCCATCGGCATCGACATGCCCTATAACTCTGATCATACTCTTTTTTGGCAGGCTTAATAGCAAATCAACGGCATATCTAACGGCTTCTTCTAATTTCATTTATCATCAACCCCGTAACCAGAATTGCATATATGATGGCAATATAAAATCCTATTCCCATTCCCCATGATTGAAGGCTTTCATTAAGCATTCCCTGTCCATATATGCTTCCCGTCGTAAATTTAGCAAATTCGTGTATGGAATATATGAAAAGAATGATTGAAGAAAGGAGCGGCAAAATCGCATATTTATATTTTTTGAATACTGCAAGGAGAATAGAAAGTATGAAAAGAATCATAACAAGGAAAAGGGCATAGCTAAGCAAAGAAGGCAATGAAATTATCTTTCCATAGTTCTGATGCAATTCTATCATCGAAGGGGGGAAAATATAAAGATTTGCATTTCCAGCATGCCACCATCTCGGGATGAAAGAAAATGAAAATAAAATGGCGAGAGATGCAATGTATTTTTTACGATAAATTGAAAATATTAAAGCAGACAAAATAGCAATTATAAAAGCATATAAAATCCATGAAGTTTTGTTTACAGCCACGTTAATTTTTTCATTCGTTGCTATATATTTTTCAATGCTTGCTTTCTTTCCATAATAAACATTTATTTTGTATTTTCCGGGAGGAACTTTATCTGTTGTAAATTCTCTGCCATTTCTTTCAAATCTTATCTTTGCCTTTATTTTCATTCCCCTATTATCATAAACATTGACTTTAACAGAATACAAAACAGGTATCTCTACTTTAAATGGCTCAGAAGGCACATATATTTTTTTAGCAAGCTCAAAATTTTTGTAATTCACATGCAAAGTATAATTTCCTTCTGGAATGCTCTCAAAAACATAAATTTTTCCTTTTTTTACTCCATATAAATAATCCTTGCCCTCTGAAATGGAAACACTTGCATTTTCTTCAAAAGGGAAGCCAAAAGCATCGAAAACGCTGACATAAAAGTCATGGAATGCAAAATTTATTGTAATGCTTCTATGAGGCAGAAATATTTCATTTTCATATAAAACAAAGTTTTTATAAGCCAGAGATAGCCTGTACTTATAAAACAATGGAGCTTTAAGAACAGCATATCCATTTTTTGAGATGTTATAAGCCACCACTCCATTTTCATCCAAAAGCTTTGCCTCTATGCCATCATTTGTATTGATGACAAGCTTTCCTTCAAATGAGCAAAAAATGTGCAATTTTTCATCTTTATTTAAATCAACGAATCTTTCTCCTATAAATTTATTCCTTGCAAAAACTTTAACAATATATTTTCCTTCCGGCAGCTCAAAGCTTGCTCTTCTAAATCTCGCCATTGCATCGCTAACCATGCTTTTGTTGTTCCACACTTCCACATGCATCCTGAAAGGAAGAATGGAATGAATAACAACATCAAGCCTATGGCTTTCCCTGTTTTCTTCCCTCTCTTTTCTGTAATCAAAAAAATTGAAGAAATTTGTTGCCTCTTTCTTAAAATTTTCAAGCCCATCGCAAAAATAAAGCTCGCAGAAATGGGTGTAGCAGGATGGTTGCAGAGCGTTGTTCTCGCCAGCCAGCCCAACGCTCACGCCGCCGCCCGCTATGCTCAGGCCTGGCACATCAAATTTTTTCTTCACCAAGGCTTTGATTTGAAGCCCGCTCGCATTTTTATCCATGATTAAACCATAGGCTTTGTCGTCGTCCATACAAAACCATGGTGTTGGGCCGAGTATAACATTATCTTTTGATGAAAGCAACCATTTGTATTCTCTGCTCTGGGGATTTGTTTCCATTTTATATTCTTCGATGCCATTCCTTCCATAAACATGGATATATGGAAGTATTTCTCCCATGTTCAGCTCTCTTATACTTTTACTCCTGGATTTCAGGCACATGAGATATGCAAAAATTCCGTTTTGCTCTCCTTCTACATCACATTTTTCCTTTATCTCATGGTTGAATTTCACAAACATTCTTTTATCTGAAGAAGGATTGTAATAATATGTGTAATAAGCAGTCGTCACCACTTTTTTGTTGGAAGACATGCTTTTTATTTTCACCATAGCCATTAAATTTCCATCTACAAGGATGCTTTTTTCGAGTAGCGTTTCATCTGTTCCTATTTCCTTCCCATTGTTGTAAAAAAAGGCAAAGGAGGAAATGTAATCCCAAGAAGTTATCGTAAAGCTTTTTGCATTTTCCTTCATTTTCACAACCTTCTGTCCCATCTGAATGCCAAATACATTGCCTCGCTGCCCTACTGAAAATACACATTTTCCATCCTGCATTATTGCATAGTAGTTTAGAGAAATAGCGTAACCAACAATCTGATAGGAGTAACTTTTATCAACAACGCTAACATGGTCAATGTATCCATGACTTGTTTCACTATCTCCATATTTTATAACATATTTTCCTTTTCCCTGAGAAAGAAAAACGATGTTGCATGATGAAATATGCTCTTTATCGATATGTTGCAAATTATAAATTTGGCTTTCTATTTCCCTCCCATTGTAGTAAACTTTGATGGAATTGTGTTGCTCATCTCTCGCATAACAGGGTTTGCTGAAATGTATTTCCATGTCAACAGGCTGATTTTTTTCATTGTATGGCAGCTCAATAGCAATTATGTTTTCTTCGGATTCAACCCTTTCAATTTGAAAAAGCATTATGAATATGACAAGCATTACCATGAGTTTTTTCACATTTTAAAAAAGAAGGATGGAAATAAAATTTTTCCTATTCAAAATTTTATTAGATTCAGTTGTTGCGAAAAGGTGATGACGTGCGAGATATTCCTGTAGAATCGTGACATGAAAAATTTTGCTATTGAAATGTAAAATGTTCCATTAGAAACAGAT
>JAGGXG010000090.1 GCA_021163175.1 Thermoplasmata archaeon | reverse complement strand
CCAAGCCATTTTGTTACCAGATAAAAACGCTGTATGATGGTGGCTATGCCAGCAATCACAAAATAAACCATGACCCATTCTATGAGATAATATCCATATATACGCTGGATGAAATATTGAAAAATTGGTGCAAAGAATAGAATTGCAAGTCTATCTGCTCTTCCAAGCACGCCGGAATAAACCCTTTTATAGCCCACCGCCTGCGCCTGCGTGCCCATGTAGCTTACGAGCAGAACAATGGCTATGGCAACGACGCCAATTTTTTTATCGCACCATGGCGAGATTGCGATGCCCCCTATTATCAACGCATCCGAGAATCTATCGATGGTGTGATCTATGAAATCGCCTTTCTTTCCTGCTTTTTTGCTCATCCTCGCTATTTTTCCATCTATGGCATCGAGAAAACCATTTAAAATGACTGAAAGCGAGGAAATGAAAAGGAGGTAATGGTGCCAGTATGAATAATAGAATGAGATGGCTGCAATTAAGGCAAAGATTAGGGATGCGTAGGATATTCTATTTGCTTCCTTTCCAAATTTGTTTGCAACTGGCTCAAGCTTTTCATCTACTCTATTTCTAAATTTATCCAACATTTTCAATCAGCCACTCCGACCAGTCGATTTTTCCATAGTTTGGAGGCGGCTTTTGTTTCACAATTTTCTCTATTTCATTTGCAGTCTCTTCGATGCTTTTTTCTGTAACATCTATCTCCCATATTTTTTCATGTTTTTCTAAAGCCCTATCCAATATTATGTCCAATGCTTCTGCTTCCAGATTTTCTCTTATTTTTCTCTCATTCCATCCCTTCTTTGCAAGCCTTTTTTTCAATTCTTCCGGATTGCATCTCAATATTATTACAGCATCGACATCGAGCAAATGGCTCAAGTGCCCTTCTATAAACATCAGCCCTTTTTCTCTAATTTTTTTTATATATTCATTCAATGCATCCTCATCAACGATCTTGCTTTGTCTTTCCTCATCATATCCCACTACGAATTCATCTGCTATATCATTTATTGAAAGCACATCATATCCTCTTTTTTTCAACTCTTTGGCAACGCTTGTTTTTCCTGTGCCAGGGACGCCAGTTAAAGCAATTTTCATTTCTGCACCAGTTTTATATATTCGTATGCATCCTCTCCTTCATAAAAGCAATAGTGTATTTTTCTATAATTCTTCTTGAATTCCACAACATCTTTTTTGACTTTGGCTGGTTCTTCGCCATCGATCAAAACACGCTTGAAGAATTTTGCAATTTCTTCCATTTCTCCTTCCTTCATTCCAAGCCTCGTTAATTCCTGCACTCCTAAGCGAATACCAGATGGTCGCATAGGATGCTCATCGCCAGGTACCATATTCATATTTGCTATTATTCCCGCTTCTTCCAGCTTTTGTGCTGCCTCTCCACCTTTTTCTTTTCCCACTTTAAATAGAATCTGATGGCTTTCTGTAAATCCATGATTGCTTCCAAGAACATCGAATCCATGATTGTACAATTCTTCGGCAAGCTTTTTAGCATTCTTTATGATTTGTTCCGCATATTGTTTTCCGAAAGCAAGATGCTCCGCAAAAGCTATTGCTTTTGCTGCCACATGATGAAGATGATATGAAGATGTCACGCCAGGAAAAACACCCCAGTCAAGATATTTCATATCCTGGCTTTCATCCCTTGTTTTGTTTGCAAGGATAACGCCTCCTTGCGGCCCAGGCAGCGTTTTGTGGGTTGAGCCTGTCATGACATCTGCTCCCTCCTTCAAGGGTTGCTGGAATTTTCCTCCTGCAATTAGACCGAGAACATGGGCAGCATCGTAAACAACTTTTGCTCCAACTTCATGGGCTGCGTCTGCGAGCTCTTTTAAAGGAGTTGGGAATAAAAACACGCTTTGCCCGAATAATGCAAGCTTTGGCTCAACCTTTCTTATGGTGGCAATAGCTCCATCTACATCTATGTTCATAGCTTCGCTATCAAAAGGATATGTATGCAATTCCAAGCCTCGCAGCCCTGCAGCTCCCCATTTTCCAAATGAAATATGCGCCCCGTCTGCTGTATCGAGCACTGTAACTTTATCGCTTGGCTTAGTCCATGCTTTAAATACTGCCATATTCGCTACCGTGCCAGAAGTGGGGCGGACATCCGCATATTTAGCATTGAATAAAATTTTAGCAAGTTCTATTGCCTTGCTTTCAACCTCATCAAAGAATTTGCATCCCTGATAATATCTTTTGCCTGGATTACCTTCTGCATATCTTCCATGAAAATCTGTTATCAACATTTCCTTACATAATGGCGAGAGTATATTTTCGGAAGCAATCATTGGCAAAGCATCGCCAAACATTCTGTTATTCTCCATAGCCATTTCCCTTACAAATAAAGCTTCTTTTAACCAATCCATGAATTGAAATATGGAAATAAATAAAAAGATGATGGCTCATGTTTACAAACACAAAAAATATTTAAAATGAGCCTTCTTTAAGGAGGAAAATGCTTGATAAAAGACAGAAATACATATTTCAGAAAAAGCTGGAGGAATTGCGAAACATCAGAGGGCAGCATACAGAGCTTATCTCGCTATACATTCCTCCTAATCGCCAAATAAGCGATGTTATGGCTTATTTGAGAGAAGAATATTCTCAATCATCGAATATAAAATCGAAGCAAACTCGCAAGAATGTGCTTGCAGCCATCGAATCCATAATGTCGAGGTTGCGATTCCTCAAAAAACCACCTGAAAATGGAATCGTTTTTTTCGTGGGCACAGTTTACAATGGACAGCCTAAGTTGATCGCAGAAGTCATTGAACCGCCCATTCCAATAAATACATATCTTTACAGATGTGACTCCCAGTTCTATCTCGAACCCTTGGAAAAACTCATAGAAGAAAAAGATGTATATGGTTTGTTGCTGATAGATAGAAGGGAATGCACAATCGGCTTTTTAATGGGAAGCAGAATAGAAATGGCAGCCTACATGACATCCCGCGTCCCAGGCAAGCATGGGCGCGGCGGCCAGAGCCAGCGCCGCTTTGAAAGGCTGACAGAGATAGCAGCCCATGAATGGTTTGTTAAGGCTGGTGAGAAGGCATCGAAGCTTTTTTTGGAAAAGGAGAATTTGAAAGGTGTGCTTGTGGGTGGGCCAGGCCCAACAAAAAGGGAGTTTGTGAATGCGAATTATCTCGATTACAGAATCAAGAAAAAAATCATTGGAGTTTATGATACGGGCTATACCGATGAATATGGGCTGCGTGAGCTTGTTGAAGCTGCCTCAGATGATTTGGAAGAACTCGATGTAATAAAAGATAAAAAATTGATGAGACGCTTCCTTAATGAAGTCAGGAGAGATGGCCTGGCAATATATGGAGAGGATGCGGTGAGAAAGGCTTTGGAGGCTGGTTCAGTAGATGTGTTGCTAATATCTGATTCATTGAATAAATATAAGATAAGGGCAAAATGCAATAATTGTGGATATGAGGAAATAATGGCAGTAGTTGGGAAAAAGGAGATTATAAAATGTCCAAAGTGCGGAAGCCCAATGGAAATAGTAGAAAAGGTGGATATTGTTGAGGAATTTATAGAACTTGCCGAAAAAACCTCTGCCATGGTGGAAATAATAACAAGGGAAAGCGAGGAAGGGGAGATATTGTATAAAGCATTTGGTGGAATCGCAGCAATTTTAAGATACAAAGGAAATCATTATTGAATTTCCCATTTTCCATTTATGATATCTTTAACAACTCTCTCGATTCTATCAATGGCTTTCAATGCTCTCTCCACCTCTTCATTTTTATTGCTCTCTAAATAAAGCTGAAGGTAGCCTTTTGCAATAGCTATGGGGTTAAAAAAGTAGTGTGCAACCATCGCCCTCATTCTCTTTTCTTTTTCTAAAAGTTCTTCAATTTTTCTTCTTGACTTTTGAATTGAATCGAGCATACTGTTTATTGATTTTTGTAATTCACCTATTTCATCTCCTCCTCCTTCCTTTATCCTTTTTGTTATATCCCCACTTTCAGCAATTTTGTTTAATTCCTTATTCAATTTAACGATTCTCGATGTAACTGTTTTCTCTATCAATAGAAAAGTTATGAATAAAGTTAGTATTGCTATGAATATTAAGGAAAAAATGAAGTAATTAATGATGGATTCTTCATGCCTATAAATATCTCTTTTTAATCTTCCTTCAATCATGATTGCAGGCTTTCCATTAATATCTTTTAATACTTTAAAAACAGCCAGACAATTTTTATCCAATATTTTCACAAATTTCTCTTTCTCAATTTCTCCTGATAAAATATGAAGGTGGAGGGGAACCATGGACAATTTTGAAATCTCCTCGAGCTGCCTTTCATTAAAGTATCTGATCATTATGAGCGCTCCTCTGATGGGTCCTTCATCATTGCTTGTTAGGATTGGACGAGATGCTAATAGGACTGCCTTACCATTGATAACAGCGATTCCGGATACATTGCTATCTGTGCTCTTATGGTAAATGAGGAAAGGATGCTCTCTAATATAATTTAAAATTTCCTGTGGCACCTCAGCAACACTCTCATTTTGAATATCGAATGCCTTTCCATATACCAGGTCTCCTGTTGAATTGAAATAGAGGATGACATTTATATCGAGAGCTTTAAATGTAGAATTTACTAAATTTGATTCGATGTAATCCTTATTGTGGTTTTTTATGAATTCGTATGTGTCGTCCCATGCAGCCCAATCATAGTTTGTTTCATCCAGGGAATAAATCTCATCATATAGTATGCCAGTTATTCTTTCCATTTCGTTATATGCCTCCTCTTTTTCCAATTTTTCCGCACCTGTAATTAAAATTTTTTCAGAAAAGAAATATATGGTGGGAATAAAGGTCAAAAAACTAACTGCAATAACAATCAAAGTTTTGGAACGTAAGTTCATCGAGTGTTTAATCCCATAATATTAAAAAATTTTCCCATATTTTTCCGGATTTTCCAAATAATCTACAATAATTTCATATTCCTTTTCGTCCATTTCATCTCTTATCCATTCTATTGCTTCCTTAAATTTTATCAAGGAATGCATCTCTATTCCATATTTTCGGGCTATATCCGCCGCCCCCTGCTGCCTGTCTATTATGACGGCCACATGCTTACATTTTATGTCCTTGCCTCTTTTCTTAGCTTCCATTTTTAGCTGTTCTATAGCCATT